>JACPWA010000107.1 GCA_016191565.1 Simkania negevensis
ATCTGTTTCGGTGTTACGTTAGATGTAACTCATGTATTGACACTACAACCTGGCATTTCTCCTTCCCAACCGAATTTTCACGCTCATTTGCGAAATACATTTCACCAGTAGGTAAAGTGAAAAATTAATAGCAAAGAACACCATTAATAGTTCTAAATTTCCACTTTATTACATCAATGGCACCGTTCAATCTTTTAGGCAACATCATCTGGCTCATATTCGGCGGGCTTTTCTGTGCTATCGGATACGTAGTTGGCGGCATAGCGCTTTGTTGCACGGTCATCGGTATCCCGTTCGGACTGCAATGTTTTAAGCTGGCCGGCGTGGTGCTTTTCCATTTTGGTAAAGACCCGACACCATGCGGAAGAGGTTCCAATAAGGAAGAGATTGAGGGTTATGCCTCCCCATATATCCGCTTACTGAATCAGCAAAAAGAACGGCAGTCGCAATCTCATTAACTAGCAAAGCAGGAATTTCTTCCCAACAAGGAGGCTCTAAATTGGCAAAGTGGGTTATTGTCGTTGCTGTAAGATAAGCTGCTTGTGCATGAGTAAAAAGCTGCTCTCCGTATTTAAAAGTAGGAGCGCCTGCAGCGATTAGCCTTGATATTTTTGCATTGGTATCGCCCCAAAGAGGGGTAAATGGATTGAGGGCTTGCTCTTGAAGCTTTATATTGTGCCGAACAGTATTTATAATCATGATTATAACTTATACACTAAATTGATAGAATTAATTATAAATTAATTATTAATAATAATCAATTATTAAATATTATGTATTTAAAAAAATTAAATATAATTAATTAAATTGTTTATTTTAAGTCACTTGAAAATAAATAAAGTGTATTGAATAGGTTAACGCTCATTTTCTATATGTTTGAATGCTTACTGATATAACTGCATTTCACCGCTATGCCAGTAAAAAAGGTTATAAAGGTCCTTCTGTTTCCCCTACAATGTCTTCACTTTTCACAAAAATAGCATCTTTTTGTGAGAGTTTAGTTATGCAGAAAAACTCTCTTATTTTGCCTATGTCTATTGAGGATCTAATTAGAATCCATCAACCAATGGCTCAACCTGAAAACAGACCTATGTAATGTGTAATGAAAAAAATAAATTAGTTAAATTTTACTGCTATATCAGTAAAATATACTGTTTTTCAATCTATCGTCTTGCCTAAATGGCATAAAACAGCTAAAATTACCGTTAAAGCAGTAAAAACCCATGTATGCACGCTAAGCTAATTGCCCAGATGATCCGTTTCCACCGCCAAAAAGCCAATCTGACTCAAGCAGAGCTAGGCAACCTTGCTGAGGTCGGTAAAACAACAGTATTTGATGTAGAAAAGGGGAAATTAAGTATTCGGTTAGATACCCTGCTCAAGCTGCTTCACGTATTAAATATCAAAATCGAATTTCAAGGACCCTTGATGAAGCTATTTAAGGAAAAGTGTGATGAAAAAAGCTAGAGTGTTTGTCGATGGAGAATTAGCTGGAGTGCTAGAGGAAATAAAGAGAAGCAAGCAGTATCGCTTTACTTATCTAAAAGACTATAAAGGCCCCGCCGTTTCCCTTACGATGCCCACTGACCAGGAAGTGCATGAGTTTGACCAATTTCCTTCATTTTTTGAAGGGCTCCTTCCAGAAGGGGTGATGCTTGAGAGCCTTTTGCGCCATGCCAAACTAGATCAACATGATATGCTTGGCCAACTCATCGTAGTTGGTCAGGATCTTGTAGGGAATGTTACAGTAGAGGCTGCCGAATGAACCGATGCCCCATTACTTATGAGTTTTGCTCTAATCAAAAATATTCAAAGAAAGGGCTCCATCTTCTTTCTCCAAAGCTTAAAGAACTCAAGGACTTTCCCTTTACGGCAAAAGAGCAACGAGAATTAGCCTTAGAGCAGGCCTCCAAGCTCTCTATTCAAGGAATGCAGTTTAAACTTAGCGCCAAGTTAAGCTTCCCCAACGAAACATTTGAACTGATAGAAAGGAAAGGAACTTTTATCTTAAAGCCTCCTCATCAGGTCTATGACGAGGTCCCTCAAAATGAGGACCTCACGATGAGGTTAGCCAAAACAGTAGATTTAGAAGTTCCTCTTCATGGCATGATCTATAATAAAGATGGATCGCTTACTTACTTTATCAAAAGGTTTGATAGGCTTCCTAGAGGACATAAAATCGCAGTGGAAGACTTTACTCAAGTCTTAGGCTATTCTAGAGAGACTAAATATGAATCTAGCATGGAAAAACTGATTTCGGCAATTGAACAAAAATGCACCTTTCCATTAATAGAAAAACTCAAATTGTTTCGCCTCACCCTTTTTAATCTTCTCGTAGGTAATGACGATGCTCATCTTAAAAACTTTTCCCTGATTACACGCGCAGGAAAAGTTGAAATGAGTCCTGTATATGATCTACTTAATTCCACTCTTATCATTAAATCTGGAGAAGAGTCTGCTCTTCCTCTCCGAGGAAAAAAAAGCAATTTTAAGTGTGCAGATGTATTCGATTACTTTGGAAAAGAAAGGCTAGGACTTGCAACAGCAATAGTAGAACAAGAAATGGAAAGATTTACAAAAGCTCTTCCTAAATGGAAGTTCCTCTTAGAACAAAGTTTTCTGTCCTTAGACCTACAAGAAGCATATTGGAAAATAATAGAGGCGCGCTCACAAAGGTTTTTTACATAATCCCAAATAAAGAAAGAAACAGCGCTTCTAAGCAGGCAGAAAAGCTCATACCAAGTTGGAAGGCTCTTTTTCCTTCTTCTATTGCTCTCTCAATCTGTTGGAAGGAGGGAAGAGGCATTTCAATGCACTGTCCTAGTTCTTCTTTCCAATCCTGAAAAAAAAGATGATCAGCACTGCTTTTTGTTTGCAGAAGGTAAAGATCGCGCCAAAAGTAGGCGAGAAGATCAAACATTTCTAAGGAATGCTCTTTCTCTTTTTTGGCAAGGAGGGTTTCAAGTTCCTGCAATGCCTCTTCTCCCTTAAGGTAATCTCTTTTAGCGTAGTAAAAAGCAGTTTTGAAAAAGCTTTCGATCAAGCTGTTTTCTTCCTCCCCTAAAAGTTCTTCTGCTTTGGCAAGGCTACCTCTAGAGAGGAGGAGGATTTTTTTTTCTGTTTCTTTGCTTAAGTCTTGCCTCTTCTTTAGATAGAGGAGAATCTCTTCGTGTGAAAGGGAGGAAAAAGGGAGATGAAAGGAGCGAGATTGGATGGTAGGCAAAATGAGATCGAGCTCTGAGGTGATAAGAAGAGTAATTACAAAGGGGGGCGCCTCTTCAAGGGTTTTGAGAAGGGCATTAGCACTAGCTGGAAGCATCCTGTCTGCCTGCTTAAATAGAAAGAGTTTGAACTTGCCTTCGGTAGGAGGCAGTTTGGTCGACTCTATGTAGCGGCGGATTGATTCGATCGGGTGTAGGTTTGCCTTTCCTTCGGGGGTGAAAACCATAAGATCGATAGGGCGCTCATGATGAGGAAGAAGAGCATGAGAAAAGGCGTAAGCACAAGTGGTTTTTCCCACCCCTTTGGGACCAGAAAAGAGAAGGGTTTGAGGGAACACCCCTTCTGCTGCGAATGTTTTGAGCACTTTTTTGATTTTAGTATGAGCAGGAAAGTCGTCTAAAGTAAGCATGAGAGTGCGTGGAGTTTTTGATCAATAACTTTAAGGGCTTTTTCTGCTATATGAGCGGGAGACTCTTTTCCATCTAAGATCACAAATCTCTCTTGTTCTTTTGCCGCAAGGGCAAGAAAGCTTTGTCTTACTTTTTCATGAAACTCGATTTCCTGCTCTTCGATCCGATCAAGGGCCTTCCCCTTCTTTGCTCTGGCGATGCCCACTTTTGGCTCAAGGTCAATAAAAAAGGTAAGGTCAGGAGAAAGTCTTGAGGTAGCAAAAGAACAAAAGAGCCTAAGGGAATCCTGATCAATGAGGCGGCCCCCTCCTTGATAGGCAAGAGTAGAATCATTAAAGCGATCAGAAATCACCACTTTTCCTTGGGCAAGGGCAGGGAGGATCAGCTCTTCTACATGTTGGGAACGGTCAGCTAAAAAAAGAAAGAGCTCTGCCTTGACAGAAAGGGGCTTGCTTTTTTTGTTGAGGAGGATCTTTCGAATCTCCTCCCCTGTTTCCGTTCCCCCTGGCTCTCTAGTAATGAGCAAAGGGATCTTCCTAATGGTAAGCGCTTGCTTTAGTCTTTCCATAAGGGTAGTTTTACCTGCCCCTTCTCCTCCTTCTATGGTAAAGAAAAGCCCTTTAGAAGACTTATTACTTTTCTCCACCTTCTTCTACTACTTTTTCGATTTGTTCAATCTTCTGCATCGCAACTATTGTATCCCCTTCATGAAGTTGGACCACTTTGACTCCTTGAGTAGAGCGTCCCATTACACGAAGGTCTTTCATTCCCATCCGCACGGCTTGACCAGAGCTTGACATCATCACTACACTATCTTGATCGGTGACGGCAATAGCCCCCACCACCCGTCCATTTCTTTTACTAGTAATGATGGAGCGTACTCCTACTCCTCCCCGGTTGGTTTGCCTGAAGTCTTCTACATGGGAACGTTTGCCAAAGCCATTTTCACACACAACAAGGATCGTGCCATCAGGTTTCACCACTTCACAAGAGACCACTGCATCTTGAGGATTTTTTAACTTCACCCCGCGCACTCCTCTTGCCACCCGTCCTAAAGGACGGATGAGATCTTGATCGAAACGGACTGCCATCCCATCTTTAGTAAAGAGCATGATCTGAGTAGCCGTTCGAACAACATGGGCAGAGATCACCTCATCTCCTTCATCAATGGTAATTGCATAGACCCCTTTCTTTCTTGGAGAATCATAGGCGGATAAGAGAGTTTTCTTCACTACTCCATTTTTGGTAGCAAGGATGATGGAAGCTCCTTCCTCATCAAAGGAGCGGACAGCTAGGCTAGCAGCAATCTTTTCTCCTGCCTGTAGACCTTCAAGAAGGCTAACAAGAGGCTTGCCCTTAGTGCGACGCCCTGCTTCAGGGATCTGCCACACTTTAATCCAGTAGACCCGACCTAAGCTAGTAAAGACCATCAGATAGTCATGGGTGGAAGCTACATAGAGGTTTTTTACCCCATCTGTCTCTTTTTTGATATCAAATCCAAGCACCCCTTGTCCCCCGCGACGTTGCTCTTTAAAGGTATTAGCAGGCATTCTCTTGATATAGTCATCGTTGGAAATTGTTAAAATCACCTTCTCGTCGGTAATCAGATCTTCCATCTCTAATTCCCCTTCAGCGGCAACAATCTTAGTACGGCGGTCTTGCTGATCATATTTGATCACCTCTTCTAGTTCATCTTTGATGATGCTGCGAACAAGGAGTTCGCTAGCAAGAACAGCGCGGTAATGGGCAATTTTCTCTTGGAGCTCTTTATACTCTTCTTCAATCTTTTCCCTTTCCAGTCCAGTAAGCTGGTACAAGCGAAGATCTAAGACAGCATTTGCCTGCTTATCAGTAAAAGCATAGGCAGAAATAAGCCCTTTTTTCGCCTCTTCTCGATCATCACTCTCTCTGATCAAACGAACAACAGCATCGAGGTGATCAAGAGCTTTGAGATAGCCTTCTAAGAGATGCGTTCTTGCCTCTGCTTTGGCCAATTCAAAACGGGTACGCGCTCTTACTACTTCGATGCGGTGATCGATCCAAGCAGAGATCATCTGTTTGATATTCATAGTGCGAGGAAGCCCTTTATCAAGGGCGAGCATATTGCAACCAAACGTGATCTGCATGTCGGTGAATTTATAGAGCTGATTGACCACTACATCGGGAATCTCTCCCCTCTTTAACTCAATAACAATCCGCATTCCATCTTTATCTGATTCATCCCGAATATCAGAAACGCCAGTAATCTGTTTTTCATTGATCAGTTCGGCTATCCTTTCGACCAATCTTGCTTTATTGACATTGTAAGGGACCTCATCGATCACAAGGCTCTGCCGATCTCCTGATTTTTGATCTTCCACATGGATCACCCCGCGCACCATGAGTTTGCCCCTTCCGGTGTAATAGGCCTCTTTGATACCACTCACCCCACAAATCACTCCCCCGGTGGGAAAGTCAGGGGCTGGCATCACTGCCATGATCTCATCTATGCTAGTGGTAGGCTCTGAAAGGAGGAGTTTGGTCGCTTCTATAAGTTCTTTGAGATTATGAGGAGGAATATTGGTAGCCATCCCGACTGCGATCCCAGAAGAGCCGTTGCAAAGGAGGTTCGGGAACTTAGCAGGAAATACTACCGGTTCCTTTTTCGTCTCATCATAGTTAGGGATAAAATCGACAGTTTCTTTATCAAGATCCTCCATGAGAGCCATAGAAGCTTTAGTAAGCCTCGCTTCTGTATAGCGCATCGCGGCTGGTGGATCGCCATCAATTGAACCAAAGTTTCCCTGCCCATCAACAAGGGAGTAGCGCATCACCCAATCTTGCGCCATCCTGACTAGGGTGGGATAGATTACCGATTCTCCGTGAGGATGAAAATCCCCTGAGGTATCCCCGCAAATTTTAGCACATTTTCTATGTTTAGAAAGGGGGCCTAAATTGAGTGCTCGCATCGCAAAGAGGACGCGGCGCTGAGAGGGCTTTAAGCCATCGCGGACATCGGGAAGCGCACGAGAGATGATTACAGACATCGAGTAACGCAAATAGCTCTCTTGCATCTCATCTTCTACGGTACGTGGGATAACCGTTTCACCTTCTGTATAGGACATATCGCTTTTTACTCCTTTGCTTTTATATATCTAAGTCTTTAATCGCAAGAGCACGCGATTGAATAAATTGACGGCGAGGAGCCACCTCATCACCCATCAGCATTGTAAACATTAGGTCAGCTGCTACTGCATCGGGCATGGTCACTTGAATCAGTGTTCTCTTGGACGGATCCATGGTGGTTTCCCAAAGCTGATCAGCATTCATCTCTCCAAGACCCTTATATCTTTGGATCTCCATCCCTTTGCGCCCATTTGTCCGAAGGTGTTCCATGAGCTCTTTTAGGGTATAGATCGAAGTAGCATTTTTCTCCTCATCAATCACATCGAGAAGTTTTCCTTCCGCAATCATATACTGATTAAACCCGAAATTAAAAAGAGCGAGTTTCCTTTGGATTTCTGCAAGAACTTCTTTTTCATAAAGTTCGATAAAGGTGAGCGACTTTGGATGAAAGGTTTTGAGTTCTTCTGTTTGCTCTTCAACTGGAGTCGAAGCGAGCCTCTCATCATGTTTCTCTTTCTGTAGCCTTTCATGATGAGTCCGAAGCTCTCTAAATTCCTCATCTGAATAGACAAATTTACTTTCTCCTTCAATACGAGCCAAGTAGCGAGGAAGGAGCCCTTCAGGACTTCTAAGAGACAAAAACTCTCTAAAAGGGATCCCTTTTCTTTCAATCGAAGCGATGATCTGCTCCATTTCTAAAATGGGATAAAGGAGGTTTTTAACTTCATCCTTCTCTAGAGCTTGATTATGAGAAGCAAGATGAATCGAAATATCGCTCACCCCCAAATTGAGGAGGTACTCATCCATCTCTCTTTCAGAATGAATGTAGCGGCTAATCTTTTTCCGTTTCACCCGATAGAGAGGAGGGCGGGCAATATAGACAAAGTTATTTTCAATAAGTGCAGGCATATGGCGGTAGAAGAAAGTGAGAAGAAGGGTCCGAATATGAGAGCCGTCAACATCTGCGTCGGTCATGATAATGATTCGATGGTAGCGGAGTTTTTCCAAGCTAAAATTATCAGCTCCTATCCCGCAACCAAAGGCAGACACCATCTTTCCTACCTCTTCGTTTTGAAGGATTTTTTGGAGACGTGCTTTTTCCACGTTGAGGATCTTTCCTCGGATTGGTAAAATCGCTTGAAAACGACGATCTCGACCAAGCTTTGCTGATCCTCCCGCAGAGTCTCCTTCAACAATATAGATCTCACATTTGGCCGAGGTTACTTCACTATTTCCTAACCTCTGCTTAGTTTGCCCTTCAAACTGAGGATTGGCCACTTTAATAGATATAACCGCAGTGAGTCCCTCTCTCATATCTTCACCGCTGACAGCTACCTTCGCATTTTTGAGAAGATTATTGTTTTTGATGTACTGATTAAGTGACCTTGTTAAAGCGGTGGAAAAACCGGTGACATGGGTTCCCCCGTATTTAGTAGAGATATTATTAACATAGGAATAGAGAGCCTCGGTATAGGTGTCATTCCATTGCATGGCTACTTCAAATTCGATCGGACCATCATGAAGTTCCTTGCTTCCATGAACATAGATAGGCTTTGGAAAAAGAAGCTGTTTATTTTGATTAAGATAGGAAACAAAAGAGGAGATTCCTCCTTCATATCTGAACACTACCTCCTCATGATCTGTTTTCCTCTCGTCTTTGAAGAGGATCTCGATCCCTTTATTTAAAAAGGCAAGCTCGCGCAGTCTATTCAAGAGAATATTGTAATCGAATTCGGTAACGCTAAAGATCTGCTCATCGGGAATGAAATGAACCCTTGTTCCTTTTTTCTCTGTTGCTTCCATCTCTTTTAGAGGTTCAGCAACTTTTCCTCTGTGGAACACCATCCGGTGTACTTTTCCACCGGAGAAAACATCTACTTCAAGTTTTTTAGAAAGAGCATTCACGCAGGAAACCACTACGCCGTGAAGACCACCAGAAACTTTATAGGTTTTCTTGTCAAACTTGCCTCCCGCATGAAGAATAGTCATTACCACTTCTAAAGCAGAAACATCACGCCCTTGTTTCTTTGATTCCTTTTCATGCTTGCCAATCGGAATGCCTCGACCATTATCTTCAACAGCAACAGAACCATCTTTATGCAAGATCACTTCGATCCGATTGCAATATCCAGCCATCGCTTCATCGATGCAGTTATCAACTACCTCGTAAACAAGCTGGTGAAGTCCTGAGACCTGGGTATCTCCAATATACATTCCAGGGCGTTCTCTGACCGCTTGGAGCCCTTCCAAGACGGTAATCGAACTTGCATCATATTCTTGCTGTTTGGTCATTGTCATACTATCCTAATTATTTTGCTTACTTGATTTAAGACTACCTAAAAAATTACATACTAGCCAATTCTAAAGAGAATGTTTTGGATATTAAGGGAAGGAAACCTCTTTCTCAATCTACTCAAAAGACGAGGACGTTCGTGCTGAGAAAGTAAACTATAAAGAGTGGAATTATGCACTTCTACTTTTAAAAACCCATTTTCAAATGACTTCGCACAGGTCATCTTCGCAATTTGCTCGCCTACAATTTCACTCCAACAAGATAGCACTTGATCAGGCCTCTGCTTTATTTTGAGATCTATCTCTCCTAAAAGCTTTGGGAGGATTTCTTGAACTGATCTATTTGTAGGCGCAGTGGCGCTCCTTTTTTTCTCTTTCTTCATCCGACCTATAAACCTTAAGAAAATCCCAACTATATGAGATCAATTGTCAAAAGTGCAAGCTTTTCTCTCATTTAAAATTAGATCTCTTTCGATATTCGCTTTGCTTGGAAAAATGATGAGTTTTGAGCAGATCTAAAAAACGATTTTGAAGGCAATGTGGGAACACATGGCTGAAAAATCGGTTTTTAGAGATGACAAAAATCTTCATTTTAACGAGTAAATGGAATTTCGAAAGAG
>JACPWA010000108.1 GCA_016191565.1 Simkania negevensis
AATTACTTCTGTCTCTAGTTCTTCATACGACGGCTTCATACCCTATAATCATGAACAGATCTTCGTTCTTAGTCAATGAAATTTTTAACCCCGTGAACTGTTACCTAATGTAAGGAGAGATGGAGGAGTAAAAGACTTTGAATCTCATTAAGCAATCTATTGTTTCTATAGGTAGTATAGCATTTTTCTCTCCTATTTTTGGCTTAGCAAATAGAAAGCTAGCAAAACAGCTAGGGCAAAATAAAACAGAAGCTGCTCTTTGCGGAGGGATCTTTACCTCTTTGATGTTTATTTTTCCTGATAGAAGGTCTAAAGAAAGTGACTTTAATATTAGCAGAGTTGCACTTCCTATTATCCTTATTTTAGGACAGCTTGCCGCTTTTTCTCTGATTACAAAAAAGCCCTTACAAGGATCGATAAAAGCGATAGGAAAATGGGTGATTATCGATTCTTTCTTAGCTGTTTTTTTACGACAAGCTAAGGAAATCGCTACTAAGCCTATTCATATACTAGGGGTCACTATTCTTTTTGGGACAATACCGGCTTTTGTGAATTTCTTTCTTGCAGTGAAGACAGTTCGAATCGTAGCTCCTCTATATTTGCAAAATATTCTTCGCCCCGTCCAAGGAAAATGGCTAGATGGGATTATCGCCAGTTATTCTGTTATCTTCCTAAATAATACTCTTGCTGTAATGTGGCTAAAAAAAGAGGCCTTTCAAAAGGATGCTCATTTCATCTCCATTAGCTATGCTCTTGCTAGCATTCTACTCACTAGCTTCATCCTTTCAAAAGGATCAACGCATTTCCTGCAGCGGACAATGAAAATGGAAACAGCAGCTCTTTTTTCTCTTACTTCAGTCTCTATTTCCTATCTTCTTTCTCAGGCGGCCCTTTCCTATTTTCCTCCCACCTCCCCAAATACTTAGGGAGGCGCCCCCTTTGCCCCCTTTTCTACCCAGCGCTTAAGATTTTGTAATGAAAACTTAAGCTGCTCAGCAATGGCAAGTTGCCCCTCTCTTTTTTCCATACTGGCAAAATCGCTCCAAAGAATAGGACTGCCAAAAACCACAGAGATTGTACCCCAGAGCCTAGGAAGTTTCCGATGGCGCCCCCAAACTTCTAGGGAACCGTGAATGTAGGTAGGAATAATCGCTGTCTTGCTTTTTGCAAGAAAAAGGCTGATCCCTGGCTTGATCTCCCCAATGTCTCCATCTATTCCTCTTGTTCCTTCAGGGAATAACACTACTTTTTTACTTTCCTGCAAAATCTGAGATACTGCGCGCATCGCTTCGAGATTAGAAGAAGAGGCTTCTACAGGATGTACATTCACGATGCGAAGAAAAACGCCAAAAAATGACTTAAAAAGGGAGCGTCTGGCTAAAAAGTGCACCTCTTCTCGGCAGGAAACAGCGATAATAGGCGGATCGTAAAAAGAAACATGGTTTGCTGCAATGATTCCTCCCCCTTGTAAATAATGAGAGCGTCCATATACCTTAAACCGGTAAAGGAGCTTAAATATACAAAACAGGGAATAAACCGCCGTCCAATAAAGAAGTCGTTTCATTTGGCGCTTTATCATTTTACCTTTCCTCGTAGTATTTTTTCATAAGCAAAGCAACTTCCTTAGCAGAAAGGTTAGAAGTATCGATTCGGATCGCATCCTTCGCCATTTGCAAAGGAGCAATTTCCCGGGTGGAATCAAACCGATCTCTTTCCACAATATCGATAAGAATCTTCTCGAAGGAAAGCTCGCTATTTAAGCCAGGAAATTGCTCTTTGAGCTGATCAAATCGCCTTTTTGCTCGTACCTCAGGTCGAGCGGTTAGAAAAAACTTCAGCTGAGCGTGGGGGAAAATTACCGTACCAAGATCTCTTCCCTCAAAAACAGCTGCATGCTTTTTAGCAAAATCTTTTTGGAGCGGTTGCAACTTTTCCCGCACTTCTGGCATTGCAGAAACTTCAGAGACAATTTCTGTCAC
>JACPWA010000068.1 GCA_016191565.1 Simkania negevensis
AGAATAATCGAGGAAAAGAAAGTCGCCATGTTTGAGTTTTTTAAATTTTTCCTGGGAAAGAGAAAGCTGTCCAGGGGAGAGGGAAAGGGAAAGGAAGATTTCTGAATAGAGATGGGAGGGTATAGAAAGTTGCCACTGGGCATTTACACGGGCTTTAAATGAACTGTGAAAGAGGGAGGAAAAAATAAGGCGGCCCAAGATTGTTTCTTTTTCATATTCAATAGCAATGTCGACGCAGTAAGCATCGCCAGAAGGGAGAGGGAGATCGGTGAGCTTTGGGCTCAGTCCAGAAAACATTTCTATGTTACTGATCAGGCTGAGCGCTTCTAAAGCAAGGAAGCGGAAAAATCCTTTTTGAAGGTAAGGGTCAGAAAATCCCATTGCAGAGGCTTTTGAGTGGATCGCCCAACTAGAGAGCTTTGAAAAATTCTCAGAGGGAAAAACAAGGGAAAGACTTCCCTCAATTGGAGAAAGTACAATACCCAGCTGAAGGGGAGAGTTTCCCATCCCTTTTAAGGCAGCTCCTTCTTTTTTCCATTCAGAAAGACCAGGGGTAATAGAGAGCTTTTTGAGGTTTAAAAGATCTTTCAGTTTTGCTGAAAACTCCTCCCAAGGAAAAGAGGGGAGAGCTCCCCACATGGGAAGTTCTTGAGATTGTGGGATGAGGGAGGTAACTTGCTTGATCCAGCGCTCTTCTTTTCTATTCATATCAGTTATTTTTTAGTGTAGGAGCTACCTCTCCAATTTGTCTACCTTTTTTTGCTTCTGTTTCTTGAGAGAATTCTTTTCTCTTTCTCGCATTTCAGTTCCAAAGAGGGAATTGTTAACTACTGCGGGTTGGAAATAGATTTCGAAAGAGGGGAATCTCATCTGCAGCAATTGCAAGACAGTATCTTGATGGAGATTAAAGTGCTGAGCTCCTTCAAAGGAGCCAGAGAATTGAATTTGAAAAGAGTGGGGCGCTGTATCATAATGGGTTAAAATGATCTCCCCATTTTGGAAAATAGATAGGGGGTCTTTCATCTGAATCTTAGCAGTAATCGTGGCTATCCCCTTATCGCTTTCAAGAGAGATCACTTCAGTAAGTGTATCGATAAGTTCTTCAACCGGGGGAGAGGTAGAGGTAAGAAGAGAGGAAGGAGAAGGGGAGGCAACTTGAAGAGAAGAGGAGAAAGAGTCAGGGGCAATGATAGAGGTGACTTGCACCGAAAGCTCTTTCTCTGAAGGAGGAATCTGCCCTTCCTCTTTATTTCTTTTCTGCTCCTCTTTTTTCTTTCCTTTTT
The DNA here is from genome assembly GCA_016191565.1 of Simkania negevensis. GTDB lineage: Bacteria > Chlamydiota > Chlamydiia > Chlamydiales > Simkaniaceae > Simkania_A > Simkania_A negevensis_A. The sequence goes on from JACPWA010000068.1 coordinate 1,284, forward strand.
CAAGGGGATCAAAAATCGATTTTTTAGAAGAAGAAGAAGGGGGAGAGGAGTGCTTTATTTTTTTATTCATGATCCCTTTGAAAAGACCAGGCTTGGGAGCTTTTTCAGAGTCTCTCTCTACAGAAGAGTTGTCTTTTTTTACTGAAGAAACGTTGGATAAATCAAAAGACATAAAAAAAACCTCCATCCTAGGATGGACCAAATGATACGGGATCGGAAGATTTTTGCACCAAATTATTCTGGAGTGGCACTTCCTGCTTCTCCCTTTCTTCTGATCAAAGGACGTTTTGTTTGAAGAGTGGGTTTCAGTACATTCACTTCAAAGGCAAAGTTATTTTGCTTAAAAGCAGCAATCAGATCATGGAGGTTAGAATTAAGAAGATCCACTGCTTCAGGACTACCTATAAGCTGGAGATTGTAGGCATTTTGAGCAGTTTCGTATTGGTCCAAAACAACCTCTACTCCATCGAAAAGAGAACCGGGAAGATTGAGTTCTAACTTTGTGGAGGTCACCCCTGATTGCTGCTGGACAGTGATGATCCCTGCCATATGCTCAAAAAGCTCAAAAACCTGTGGAGTGAAAGTAGCATAGCGGGGTACTTCTGTCGAAGGAGTAACAGGTGGCAAAGCAGTCACTTCTGTTGGGAGCGCAATGCTCGCATTTTGAGGGTTTGCCTCTGGAAAGAGGCTGGGCGCTTCCTCTTTTTCTTTGCCTATTTTAGGAAGGGGGATTGTTTCCTTTCCCTCTGTTTCTTTAAGCTTTTTTTCACGAAGCTCTTCAGGAGAGTAGCGGGTAAAGAGGCTGGGGTGAGGTGCCTTTTCCTTGATTTCATCTTCTCCACCAGGCAAGGCCCTTTCTCTTTCAGGTGAAATTTTCTCCCCTTTTTCTCCCTTTTCTGGAAAGAAGGGGGGAGGAGTTTCCACAAGGGGCTTGGGAGAAGGCGCTTCGATAGCCTCTTTGGGAATTTGTGCTACTGGTTTCTTTTTAGGTTTGAGTGCCCCCTTTTTAGTTTGAGAGGCTAGAAGAGAACTATCCACTTCCTGTGATGATGTTTCCGTTTCTTCGCTCTCTCCCTCTTTTCCTTCTTCCGCAGCAGGAGACGAGGGAGGAGAGGGCCTTTCAGGAGTAAAAGCAATGGTAGTTTCTGTAGGCAAGCTGATCTCTGAAGAGGGGAAAGAAGAGGAAGGGATCGGAGGAGAGGCAGCGGTTTCCCCTACAGAGATGATTTGGGGAGAAGGGGTTTCTTCTCCTAGGTCTTCTACTCCTGCTGTAGAAATAGGGGAAGGAGGAGCGCTGGAAGGGGGAGAAGTGGCCACTTGCCTCACTCCTTTTTGCTGTACATCATAAAGAGAGGCAATTTTGTCTTTATCATCCAGGAACTCGGCAAAAGAGCTACTAGCATTTGGGGGAGCATTTTGATTTACAGCCTCCTCATCTTCTCCCTCTTCTTCTTCTTTTTTTAACCTTCTTTGTTGCCGTTTTGAGGCTTCATCTGACTCATCTACTTTGAGGACTTTTTTGAATTTTTCAGGGTCAATATTTTCCGTCCTGTCATCTGGTTCAGGACTAAAGGGGCGGTTCACCCCAACTTCCCCTTTTATAATAGGAGGCTCAGACATAATAGGTTATACCATTTCCAGAAAATAAATTCTTAAGTTAAAACTGCACTTTGTTGAAAGTCAAAGCCTGGAGCTCAAAGACAACTTAAATAAGCTCACGAGAGCGAAGGCTTTAGACCCGCAGACAAAAGGCAGCTTTAATTTATGCACTTATTTTTTTAAAAGAGGTATCATCCAGCTTTCTTTTTTTTCCTTAAATGATGCAT
>JACPWA010000074.1 GCA_016191565.1 Simkania negevensis
ATTGGCAACAGCCCTTCGTAGTGCTTCTCACCCAAGCCTCTGGAAGCTCTGTCGTACATGAAACTGTTTATGAAAATCGCTTTGGATACATCAAAACCCTGAAAAAATTAGGTGCTGATGTAGAGCTTTTTACTCAATGTCTAGGACATCGCAACTGCCGTTTTGCTTCGAGAAACTATGAGCATAGTTTAATCATTAAAGGACCAACCACTTTTTCTGCCGCCGAAATCGCTGTGCCCGACCTGCGCGCCGGTTTTGCCTATGTGATGGCTGCCCTTCTTGTTCCAGAAATGACCACTCTACGAGGACTTCCTTTCCTCGACCGCGGTTATGAAAAGCTCGAAAAAAAGCTGCAAAGCCTCGGAGCAAGTATCGAGCGGGTTGACGAGAAGGCCTTAGCAGAGCTTCCTTTGGTAGCGGCAAGAGCCCCTGCTCAGGAATTAACCCCTGTTTCTGCACTATAAAAATATTTTACCTTGAAAATTCGAGGCCTGACTCCAAGATTTCAAGGTAAAATCTTGACAAATTTGCTTTTTCCTAGAAAAATGGAAGTAGGTCCTCGAATGTTCAAGGAAGACTAATGAAGCGAAAGCACTATCTTGAGCGCCTCTCTCAGGCTTTTAAGGTTCATCCTATTGTTGCCATTTTAGGCCCTCGCCAATGTGGTAAAACGACACTCGCAAGAATGTATGCCAATGAACATAATCCTCTTGCTAGCGAAAACTATTTTGACTTAGAAGACCTGAATGATTTAGAGCGGCTCTCTTCCCCTCAAACTACTCTCTCCGAACTTCAAGGGCTGATTGTTATCGATGAGGTGCAGAGAAAGCCAGAGCTTTTTCAAACCCTCCGGGTCCTTGTAGATCAACCGGATGCCAAAAGAAGATTCCTTGTCCTTGGAAGCGCTTCTCAAAAACTTCTTCAACAATCTTCTGAATCCCTTGCTGGAAGAATCCAATATATGGAACTTACTCCTTTCAACTATGAAGAGGTAAAAGACCTTAAGAAATTGTGGGAGAGAGGGGGGTTTCCCCGTTCTTTTTTGGCAGAAGATATAGAAGGGAGCGCCCTTTGGAGAAAATCTTATATTCGGACATTTATTGAATTAGACCTCCCAAACTTTGGGTTTCATATTTCTTCCCAGCACCTCAGACGCTTCTGGATGATGCTCACTCATTATCACGGAAATATCTTTAATATTGCAGAAGTAGGTAGGTCACTACAGCTCTCAGATAAAACAATACGTCATTATACAGATATCCTTACAAGCACTCTCATGGTCAGAGAGCCAAAAGACAGGTAAAATCCCCTAAAATTTACTTCCGCGATAGTGGACTTTTTCATACCCTTTTAGGAGTGGAAGACGAACCTTCTCTGCTCATTCATCCTAAGCTGGGAAGTTCCTGGGAGGGCTTTGCACTCGAAGAAGTGATTCGCCATCATCAAGTCGATCCCTCTGACTGCTATTTTTGGGCTACCCATGCTCATGCAGAGCTCGACCTTCTCATCTTTAAAGATAATAAGCGGCTAGGCTATGAATTTAAGTATACAGATGCCCCCAAACTAACAAAATCAATGAGGATGGCTATGGAAGATCTCCACCTCGATGAGCTTACTTTAATCTATCCTGGCACAAAATCGTTTCCTTTTTCTGAAAAAATCAGAGCAGAAGGACTAGAAACTTATCTTATCCCCAACAAAGAGGCTAGAAAACCATTTAACCCTTCCCAATTCTAGAAAAAACCGGTAAAATCCATCTCCATTTGACAAAGAGAAGGGAGAATGTCTAAGCCTATGTGGCAAGCGGTATTAAAAAACAATTTTAGGAATTGGAGGCACCTAGCTGATTTTCTAGAGCTTGATCAAGAAAAGCGCGGCTTTATCCTCACCAACCCCTCTTTCACTCTAAACTTACCAGAGCGCCTCGCAAAAAAAATTAAGAAAAATGACCTTACTGACCCGATCCTCCTTCAATTCCTTCCGCAAAAGAAGGAACTAAAAAAAGAGGAGGGGTATGTAGCTGATCCCACCTGTGACTTTTCCTTTAATAAAGGAGGACGACTCCTTCACAAGTACAAGGGACGCGTTCTGCTAGTCACAACAAGTGGCTGCGCTATGCATTGCCGCTTTTGCTTTCGGCAAAACTACCCTTATGAAAAAAAAGAAGAGGAGTTTGCTGAAGAGATGTCCTATATAGAGCAGCATCCTGATATCGAAGAGGTGATCCTAAGTGGAGGAGATCCTCTCATTTTAAGCGACTACAAACTCAAGCAATTAGTGGAGAGGCTCGAAAGGATTTCTCATGTAAAAATTCTCCGCTTCCATACCCGTTTTATCACCGGCATCCCAGAAAGAATTACCATCTCTCTGCTTGAGTTATTAAAAAGCTCTCGATTCCAGATAGTATGTGCCCTCCATATCAATCACCGAAAGGAACTTGATGAAGAGGTACTCTATGTTATGAAACAGCTAAGACAGGTAGGAGTTTTACTTCTTAGCCACACAGTGCTTCTTAAAGGGATCAATGATAATCTGAAAACCTTAAAAGAGCTCTTTTTTTCCCTAGCTTCTCAAGGCATCCTCCCTTATTATCTTAATCAGCTCGATCAAGTAGAGGGATCGGGTCATTACAAAGTAGCTATAAAAAAGGGAAAAGAGCTGATAAAAGCCCTCAGAGAAGAGCTTCCCGGTTATGCGATCCCCCGCTATGCGAAAGAGGTCCCCTACGAGAAAAATAAGACTCTGATCTACTAACATACTTCTTTTGCGACAAAAGTTAAGATGCAGAAAATACAATGTAGAAAAGTAGG
>JACPWA010000075.1 GCA_016191565.1 Simkania negevensis
GATAGTGTTTAAGTATCGAGAGTTGGGCCAAAGCACCGCCAAAAAACCAGAAAAGGGAAGAGAAAGCATAAGCGTATCCTTCAAATTGCTCGTTAAATTGAAGTTTTTCGATCAAATAGGAGCCTAAGAATCCTTGGTACATCATCCATCCAAACATTGCAATGAGGGAGGCTAAGAAGGGGGTAGCTACGTTGGGGTATTTGAAGATTTCCATAAGCCTGCTAAAGGTTTTTAAAAATTCGATTTTTTCTTTTTCGACTTGTGACGCTTCAAATTTAAAAGATTTTATAATCAAAAAAAGAGCAATAAAAAAGAGGATTGCTAGAAACCAAAAGGGGGTTGCATAAGTTAAAAAAGGGAAAAGGGAGGAATTGGAAAGAAAAGCGGCGATAAAAGGGCCTAAAGTCCAAGCAAGTCCTCCAATGGCAGCAAAGGCTGCCATATATCTTTCCCGTTTGTCATAGGGAGCAAGTTCAGAGATAGAGGCTTGGGTAATTGTCATATTCCCCATTTAAATTAAAACTATGCTCTTTTTGTTGTTGTTGTTGTTTTGACTTCGGTCCGAAATGATTTATTCGTTTTTTGTTAACTACATGGCTAGTGGTGGCAAGAATAGGCTTTCTCCCGAAGCGATCAGAAAGGTCTCCTAAAATAGGTGCTGCGAAAAAGAGAGCAAGGGGGTAGATCCCCAGAAGAATACCGATCAATAAATTCCGCGATTGTGCGGAAACAGTTTTAGCAAGAAAGATGGAGGCTGGATCAATGATCATATCTGAGAGCACTACATATACAAAGACCAGGCTAGCAAGATCTAGAAAATAGATAAGATAGAGTGAAAAGATAACAGTTTTATTTGACTGCAGACTTGTATGAGACATAATGGATTCTAACTCATTTGGAATTTAAATTTCTTCTTATTCCAAAGACGAGTATTATGCAAATAATTTTTTTTATTAGATTTCTTGCGCAAAAATTTTATAGTGGGTTAAATTTTGGATGATAAAATTGGCTGCAAGATTTTTGCATGAAATGCAGTATGGAGAACGAGGCGACTTTGTAAAGTCGGTGAGTTCGAATGCGAGATTCCATGCGAAAAGACGCGGATGAATTTTATCATGCAAAGTTTAATGCACTATATTTCTAAGCAGAAAAAATTGAGAGAAAAAAGGGCATTTCCATAAAGAAAATGCCCTGTGTATTTGAGTAGCTAAAGGAAGACTAGCTTAGTAGTCCATTCCCCCTCCTGCCATAGCAGGTGCTGGAGTTTTGCTACCACTTTCTTCTGGCTTATCAGTAATAAGTGCTGCAGTAGAAAGAAGGAGGGTGACAACAGAGGATGCATGCTCAATAGCAAGTCGAACTACTTTAGTAGGATCGATAATGCCCATGTCAAGCATATTACCATAAGTGTCGGTGAGTGCATTCCAGCCTTCATTGGGCTTAAGATCCATCACCTTTTGTACGATAATAGAGCCTTCCACTCCAGCATTCTCTGCAATCTGTCTAAGTGGATAGGTGATTGCTTTAATAATGATATCCACCCCTACTCGCTCACCACCAGAAAGGCTGTCGGCAAGTTTTTTGAGAGCTGGAATCGCGTGAATATAAGCAGTGCCTCCACCAGGCACATATCCTTCTTCATTAGAAGCTTTGGTGGCCTGAAGAGCATCGTCTACTCGATCTTTTTTCTCTTTCATTTCTACTTCAGTAGCAGCACCGATCCTGATGATCGCTACGCCGCCGGAAAGCTTCGCAAGTCTTTCTTGGAGTTTTTCTTTGTCGTAATCAGAAGTACTTTCCTCAATTTGAGCTCTAAGGAGAGAAACTCTTTTTTTGATCTCTTCTTTTTTCCCAGCTCCTTCCATCAAGGTAGTTTCTTCTTTTTTGACTACTGCTTTTTTTACTTTTCCAAGCATATCAAGTGTGACGCTTTCCAGCTTAATTCCGAGGTCTTCTGAAACAAATTGGCCACCGGTTAAGCAAGCGATATCTTCTAAAATTGCTTTCCGACGATCGCCAAAGCCAGGTGCTTTTACCGCACATATTTTTAGACCAGCTCGGAGGCGATTGACAACAAGAGTAGCAAGAGCTTCACCTTCGACATCTTCTGCAATAATGAGAAGAGGCTTGCCACTTTCTGCAACTGCTTGCAGAATAGGAAGGAAATCCTTCATAGAGGAAATCTTTTTCTCATAGATTAAGATATAGGCATTTTCTAAAATCGCTTCCTGCCTTTCTTGGTCAGTAACGAAATAAGCAGAGAGATATCCTCTATCGAAGTTCATTCCTTGGACTACGTCAAGGGTAGTTTCAAAACCTTTTCCCTCTTCTGCAGTTACTGTTCCATCTTTACCCACTTGTTCCATCGCTGTGGCGATGATTTCTCCGATTTCAGAATCATTATTTGCTGAGATCGTAGCGACTTGTGCTATTTCTTTGCGACTTTTGATCGTCTTACTCATTTTTTTAAGCTCGCTAGTCAAAGCGGTCACAGCTTTTTCCATCCCTCTTTTAATTTCCATGGGGTTGGTTCCTGCGGCTACGTTTTGTAGTCCTTGGGTGTAGATAGCTTCAGCAAGTACAGTGGCAGTAGTTGTTCCATCTCCTGCCTTATCTGCTGTTCTACTCGCTACCTCGATCACCATTTGGGCGCCCATGTTTTCAAACTTATCTTCAAGAGAGATTTCCTTTGCAACAGTGACTCCATCTTTAGTGACATGGGGAGTACCGTAGGATTTGTCAATAATGACATTGCGCCCTTTTGGTCCTAAAGTCACTTTGACTGCAGAGGCGAGGGTTTTAATCCCTTTGAAGATTTTCTGACGTGCATCGTCTTTAAACTTAATATCTTTAGCTGCCATTTGTTTTAACTCCTTCTCTAATTAATCACTCTTCGATGATTGCAATAATATCATCTGATCTTAAAACGACATATTCTTCCTGATCGATTGTCACTTCTTGGTTAGAATATTTATCCATTAAAATTTTATCTCCTACTTTTACAGGCATCGGAAGGGTTTTTCCCTCCTCACTTACTTTTCCTTTTCCGATCGCGATTACGATCGCGATTTCCTGTTTCTTCTTTGCTGTATCTGGTAGGATAATGCCTCCCTTTAAGGTTTCTTCCTGTTCGAGTCTTTTGACAAGAACGCGATTACCTAAAGGCTGGAGGTGTATCTTTTTTTTAGTTTGTTGGTTCATGTTCCGTCTCCTTATTTTGAAAAGAACTACATTTAAGTTATACCTGAAATGACATAGGCTAAACTAAACCTATACCCGGGAGATTTTGCAATCCCTAGAATAACCAGCCAGAGCATTTTTTTCAACAAAAATTAGCACTTTTAATGAAAATCTGCTAATCTTCCCTGATGAATAAAGAATTTGTTAGAGGCCCGAGAGATGGCAAAAGAAAGAAGTGAGGTCAAAAAAGAGGATAAATGGAATGTAGAAAGTCTTTATAAGGACCTTTCTTCCTGGGAAAAGGAATTTCAGGAGATGAAGAAAAAGAAGGAGGGGGAAGTCCCTTTCCTAGAGCTCCAAAAATACAAAGGAAAAATTGACCAGGATCCTAAACATCTTGCTACCCTCCTACATCTTTTCCTTACTGATGACAGAAGACTTTTGAAGCTTTATACCTACGCTCACTTGCGCCATGATGAGGATATGATCAATGAGAAATACAAGGAAGCTTATGATCGGATCTCTCTTTTTTATAATGATTTTCGGAGTGAGACCTCTTGGATTGAACCTGAAATTCTTCAGCTATCCGATCCTTTGATAAACCGTTATTGGTGCAAAAGCATATTTTTTATGCCAGAGCAAGAGGCTATGGCTCCTGCTTAGAAGCAGCCCTTACGCCGCATCAGATCGATCCTTCTGTATACAAAAGTCTCATTTCTACCATAAGAAAAAATCTCTCCTCTCTTCATCGATATATTTCACTCCGAAAGAAGCTTTTAGGATTTGAGACGCTCCATTTTTATGATCTTTATCTCTCTTTACTTCCTGAAAATGAAAAAAAATATACTTTTAAGCAGGGAAAAAAGCTTGTGTTGGATTCCCTTGCTCTCTTGGGGGATGAATATCGAGAAGATCTAAGAAAGGGATTAGAAGAGGACAGGTGGGTTGACCCTTATGAAAATAGCCGTAAACGATCAGGAGCTTACTCAAGCGGCTGTTATGATAGTTACCCTTTTATCTTGATGAATTACCAAGGCACTTTAAGAGATGTGATGACCCTTACTCATGAAGCAGGGCATAGTATGCATACTTTAATGAGCACTCGTCATCAGCCCTATCAATATTCTCACTATCCTATTTTTATAGCTGAAGTAGCTTCCACATTTCATGAGGAACTTCTCTTTCGCCACCTGCTTGAAAATTGCAAGAAGAAAGAGGAAAGGACCTTTCTTATTAATCACAAAATCGATGGAATTCGCACCACATTTTTTCGGCAAACTCTCTTTGCTGAGTTTGAACTTTACCTTCATGAGCTCGCTGAAAAAGGGATCCCTTTAAATCCTTATACTCTAAAGACAGCTTACAGAAAATTAAATGAGGAGTATTATGGCCCTGATCTTTTTTTAGATCCAGAACTCGATGTCGAATTTTTACGGATTCCCCATCTGTATTATAATTTTTATGTTTATCAGTACGCAACGGGAATTAGTGCTGCAAACTATTTAGTAGAACACATTTTAAAAAAAGGGGAAATTGCAAGAGACGATTATCTTCAGTTTCTATCATCGGGTTCAAGTAACTACCCCCTGGAACTTCTTGAAAAAACTGGGATAAACATGAAAAGAGGAGACGCGGTGGAGAATTTAATTAGCCGTTTTTCCCTTCTTGTAGATGAACTAGAATCAATGTTAACGTAAGCATCTCAATGAAAAGAAAAGGAACACTTATCGTAATGAATGATAAAGGACTGCATACCAGGCCTGCAACAGAGCTGGTTCGATGTGCACAGGGCTTTGAATGCGATGTTTTCTTAAGCTATAGAGGGATTAGTGTAAACGCAAAATCTCTTCTAGAGATTCTCATGCTTTCAGCTGCTCAAAATGCTAAAGTAGAAATAGAAGCTCAAGGGGAGGATGCAGATGAGGCGGTAAATGCGCTTGAAAAGCTTGCAAAAAACAGGTTCAACATTCGATATTAACGATTCCCCTTACCTGGATTGTTGAGTTAATAGAAAGATCTAAAAAACGATTTTAAAAGAGGTGTAATAGAAAAACCAATCTCTCAAAGTTCTCTTTTATATTGGATTAAATTTTGGATGATAAAATTGGCTGCAAGGTTTTTGCATGGAATGCA
>JACPWA010000076.1 GCA_016191565.1 Simkania negevensis
CCTTTGAAGGCAGCAAAATTTAGGCTATTACTTATATCGCAAAGAAAATTTAGATTCAATGAGCCTTTGAGATACGGTTCTCTACTGATCATCTGCACATTTGCTGCTGAGCAACTTCTTTGAACCTTAAGGATAAAAAAATTTAATGCTTGTAACCTTGTGTTTGTTTTGAATTGAGCGAGCAAAGTTTTTATTGAAAATAAAAGAAAAGCATGTTAAAATAATTACATAAAATGAGAAGTTAGTATGACAATTACATTGCAAGGAACAATTAAATTATCTCCTAATCACGCACAGCTCTATCCATTTAGTCTGCAAGCTACTGTCAACACCAACAAGCAAATAATATCACCCCAATTAATTAGACAATTGCTACTTCCAAACTATCGCCCTTTATTTTCTGCGTATTGGAAAACTATATATAATCGTTATATGAAAGAAAGGCCTCTTTTGTGTTTGTACTTATTATCGCAATTGCTTCCCCGCTTAAATCATCTTTGGTTAAAGTGCATGGTCTTTTTCAATCCAGATATACAGAATCCAGCTTTCCAGAAAAAATACTACACACAAGCAGAAATAAATAATAACCCACAGCTACAAGAGCTAGTGCGTTGGATGAACGAACTGAAATCCCAGTTTGGCATCACAGACCCTATTTTTCTTGGATATCGGGAGAGAGCAGAAGGAGAAGAATGTAACGAAGAAGCAGTGTGTTTATCAGGTAACATGATCTGTATTGAAAAAGCATACTTGTCTGATGAAATGATGATGTCCTATATTAAGAATTCTATTGCCCATGAGCTGGCTCATTACAAATTTAAACATGCCTTAAGAAGAAGTTTACGAGCTAAGGCAGTCATTGTAATCGATGCCTTAGTATTAGCCATAGCCTACTATAAGCGCTCCCCTCTTTACTTAGGCATATTGCTTACTCTAGACATAGCAGCCATGCACTTTGAGCTCTTCTTCAGCAGAAGAGATGAAATAGAGGCAGACAGAGAGGCCAACACCCAACTTCGCAAGATCAATAGTCCACGTCTAATGAGTTACGGCAGAGTTATAAATTGGTTAAAATTACCAGACAAATGTTATAAAAATTGGCAGGTGCAGCTAACTAGCTTCGAGAATTCAATGCACCTTTCTCCACAAGAGTGCATTTCATTTCAGGCACAACTCCTATCAACCTTTCGTATATTATGGGGCGCTGAAATAGAGAAACGGTTACATTATCCTCCTTGGTTAAGTACACACCCTCCCCATGCAGAACGCATATTACTAGACGGGGAAAACTAAACTTAGGAAGAAGCAAGGCATCTCACCACTTCCCGATCGTCAAAGGGAAGGAGATAATTCCCAATCTTTTGGAAGGGCTCATGTCCTCTTCCTGCAATGAGAAGAATATCCTGAGGCCCTGTAAGACTAATTGCCTTTTCAATTGCTTTGCGGCGGTCTACCTCGACGATGCAGGGCTTTTCCCCCTTTAGTCCTAAGAGGATTTCTTCGCAGATCTGAGAAGGCTCTTCCCCTCTAGGGTTATCAGAGGTGATGATCAGTTGATCAGAAAGCTCTTCTGCCACCCGCCCCATTTTGGGCCTCTTATCTTTATCTCGATCCCCGCCGCAGCCAAAAAGAGTGATCAGCTTCCCTTTTTTGATTTTTCCTAAAGTAAGAAGAACATTTTTTAAAGCATCCTCTGTATGGGCAAAATCGACAATGAGATGGAGCTGTTTTGGGTTCTCTACCTTTTCTAAGCGGCCCGGTACCCCAGCAAAACTCTTGAGCTTTTTCTGAATCTTAGGAATGGGAAGTTTGCGGAGAAGGGCTACGATAGTGGCTGCTAAGGCATTATAAATGTTGAACTGGCCTAAAAGAGGGGTTTCTATTGTGAAGGAGGCTTCTGGAGAAACAAACCTAAAGCTAGTCCCTTGAAGAGTGCTTTGAATCTCCTCTGCTCGCACCATTGCCTCTTTGTTTAGACCATAAGTAATGATCTTCCCTTTGGTTTTGGAAATAAGCTTGGCAAAACTGGGATCATCCTGGTTAACAATAGCTACTTTCTCTGGAGAATCGAGGGAGGTAAAGAGTTTTTGTTTGGCCTCCCTATATTTTTCCATTGTCTCGTGATAGTCGAGATGATCTTGAGAAAGATTGGTAAAAATAGCAACATTAAAATCGATTCCCTCTACCCGATTCTGATCGAGGGCATGCGAGGTGACCTCCATAACAGCTGTCTGCACGCTGCGATCAACCATCTCGCGAAGGAGTTTTTGGTTGGTAAGAAGATCAGGGGTAGTTAAATGGGAGGGAAAGCGGCTTTCTCCAATAATGCATTCAATAGTTCCCATTAACCCAGCAGGAGTTTCTTTATCATCTAGGAGATGGTGAATAAGGTAGGAGGTGGTGGTTTTTCCATTGGTTCCTGTAACTCCAACTAAAAAAAGCTCTTGAGAGGGAGAGCGATAAAACCGGCTAGCGACAGCTCCTTCAATAGAGGAAACCTGAGGATGAATGATTTGAGGGGTAGTAGCAAAAAAGGGGTTATAAATCTCTGTCAAGATAGCGGCTGCACCTGCTGAGATGGCCTCTTTAACAAAAGAGCTTCCATCATATTTAGTTCCTTTTTTAGCAATAAAAAGATTCCCGGGAGCAATAAACTTGGAGTGAGAAGAGATCCCGGTGATCTCTACCTCTTTTGCTCCCTGTGTACATTGCACAGGAAGATCTTTGAAAAGGGTTTGCAGTTTCACCGATTCCACTCCGCATATAAATTTTTGAGCACTTTTACCTCTTCCATCCAGTCAGCTTTTTTTGGATCATGCCTTGGATCTCCAGCAGGGTATCCGTAAGGATCATCTGGAGGGATCCCTAAGTAGGCAAAAGTGCGCAGGAGAATATCGCGAAAAAGAGGAGCGGCGCACTTTCCCCCTAGGTGAGTGCGAGCAATTCCCGGCGAGAGTCTATACTCAGGTTCATCTAGGGTAACGAGAAGGATAAAAGCTGGGTGAGTAGCGGGAGCAAAGCCGATAAAAGAGGAGGTATGAACCTGTTTAGAGTAGCTCCCTCCAACGAGTTTTTCCACTGTGCTCGATTTTCCTCCTTCTGTGTATCCAGGAATATCTGCACGCACACATGTCCCTCCGATCTTAGTTACTGATTTTAGGGCATAGATTAGCTCGCAGCTAATTTCAGGATCTAATTTTTTTTCTCTCTTTTCTTCCTTTCCTTTCCGTTTATATAAGATCTCTTTTTTCCCTTGCGTTGTTTCTTTCACAATTTTTTTTACTATTGTAGGCTGAATGACATATCCTCCGTTGAGCATCATCGCATAGGCGCGCACCATTTGCAAGCTACTGGCCATCAGGTTGTAACCAAAAGCCAAGGAATAGGGGGTGGGAGTTGACCACTCTAAATGGCCATTTACATAGGTTTTTCCTGGTGTAGGGACAAACCCGCTGCTTTCAGATGGAAGCTCTATTCCTGTTTTTGTGCCAAAGCCAAAGATTTCAGTAAGCTGTCTGCGATACCAATCCTCCCCCATGACTTCAATCATCCGCTGCACAAGCCTAGCAACATAGATATTGGAGGACTTTTGGATCGCTAGATCCATATTTAAATAGCGATGCGTTCCTATATCTCGAATCGGAGCAGTTCTTCCGGGAAATCTTCCATCCAAGGTAGCTATCTTTTCTTTCGGATCAAAAAGTGGTTTTTTTCCCTGTTCTTTCAAGACCTGGTTAGCTTTAAGAGCAATCGCCATCGTGATCGGCTTCATCGTGGAACCCGGCTCAAAACAATCAGTAATTGCCCGCACTTTAGTGAAGGTAAGGAGCTCTGGATCACTATAGTACTTAGCATACTGACGAGGATCAAAAAAGGGATACTGAGCAAAGGCGAGAATCTCACCGTTATGCGGGTCAAGGAGAATTGCCCATCCATTTTTGGCCCCAAATTTCTTTACCCCTTTTTCAATCTCTTCCTCCGCGATTGCCTGAAGATAGGGATCAATGGTTAAATATACATCGGCGCCATTTTCAGGATAGGCGAGAATTTTTCCCTCCTCCAAAGGTCCTCTAGGAGAGCGTAGAAGAAGTTTTCTCCCTATCTTTCCTTGCAAATAGCGATCAAAAATAAGCTCTAATCCTCCGGTTGGAATGTTTTGAAAAGTAGCTGGATCTCTCTCTTCCCTGACCGCATGTAGAAGGTTGCCAAGAAGCTTGCCATAAGGATAGGATCTTTGATAGTCATCGATAAAATAAAGGCTATTAGAAAGAAGTTTTTCTTTTTTAGCAAAGGGACGCCACCATTTCTCAATTTTTTTCCTCTCTTCTTCTCCAAGCCAGCTCTTTAATCTTCGGCTTCTTGATTTTTTTTCTAAAGCCTCAGAAATAGATTTTTTTTCTTCAAAGGTAAGAGAAAGGAGTTCTTC
>JACPWA010000077.1 GCA_016191565.1 Simkania negevensis
GACTAACGCACAACTGAGTCTATAAAAGAACTAAAATTTTTAATGTTTTTAGAAGTTTTTGAGCACATTTGATCTGTCCTTTTCAAGGCAATAAGATTAAAGACTCATGGAAGCGATAACCGAAAGATTGAAACATGATTAAGCAACATGGTAAGCAGGTCTTAACTTTTCTTTTGTGTATTCTCTTGGGCGTTTTCATATGGTTTCTTCCTCCTCCTGAAGGGGTCACCACACAAGCAATGCACGTTTTTGCTATCTTTGTCTTTACTGTGATCGGAATCATTCTTCGACCATTTCCTGTTGGAACGATTGCTTTTTTAGGACTGATGCTTTCAGTTGCTACAAAAACCCTCTCTTTTACTGAAACTTTTAGCGGCTTTGTCAACCCCATTGTTTGGCTGATTGTAGTAGCTTTCTTTATTTCAAGAGGCTTTATTAAGACAGGTCTAGGAGAAAGGATTGCTTATTTTGTAATCAAACTTCTTGGAAAAAGCACCTTAGGAATGGGATTTGGCCTTGTTCTGACCGATTTGATTCTAGCTCCTGCAATTCCGAGTTTAACAGCTCGAGTAGGAGGGATTGTCTACCCCATTGTCACCTCTTTAGCAAGAGCATTTGGTAGTGAGCCTCATAGCCACCCAAGAAAGCTAGGAGCCTATTTAATTAAAACCACCTTTCAGGGTGCAGTAATTACGAGTGGGATGTTTTTAACCGCGATGGCAGGAAATCCCCTTGTAGCCCATATCGCCAAACAGGTTGGGGTAACAATTACTTGGGGTAATTGGGCACTAGCTGCTTCTGTCCCTGGCCTTTTAAGCCTTCTTGCTGTCCCTCTTATTCTTTATAAGTTTTATCCTCCTGAAGTTAAGGAAACCCCCGATGCAAAAAAATTTGCTACTCAGAAACTTGCTGAAATGGGACCGATCTCTTTTCAAGAATGGATCATGATCATCTCGTTTGTCTTTTTGGTCACCCTTTGGATACTTGGTCCTATCCTTAATTTAGAAGCAACTGTTGCCGCCTTGATAGGTCTTGCTATCTTGCTTCTTACTTCTATTCTTAGCTGGGAAGATGTTACGAAAGAAAAGGGAGCGTGGGATACCCTTATGTGGTTTGCTAC
>JACPWA010000078.1 GCA_016191565.1 Simkania negevensis
CTTTTCTTCGAAAAATGGGAATGAACTTTCAGAAAGCATTTTTTCGGTCATTGAGTGGCTGGGAGGAAGAAATCGGGGAAAAGAAATTCTTTTTATTGGAAATTCAACAATTAACCGGACAATTATTTCTCATTTTACTTTGAAAAGGCAAGATCACCTCACTCTTTGCACGAGGGTAAAAGAGCAGCAGCAAGGGAGCTTGCGCGTGGTAGGATGGGAAGAGCTTGAGAATTTAGAGCGCTATGAAGCGGTGATTTCAGGGGCGCATCATCATGAATATATACTGAAAGCGGAGCATTTTACTGATAAGAAAAAAGATTCCTCCCATTCTCTTTCCCTTTTTGATCTTAGCGTTCCTCGTACAATTGATCCGATGGTCAGGACCTTCCCTTCTATTTCTTTGTTTAATATTGATCAGTTAGGAGATCTGATTAAAAGGAAACAAAGAAAAAGTGCTAAAGAAATCGATCTGTGTGAACATATGCTTGAACAATCGATTGAAAGGCAAGCGGAGCTTTATTTAAAGAGAAGGGAATCAAAATGGCAAAATGGACCTCTCTGGCAACATTTCAAAGTTGCTACTTAAATTTTTTTCTTATTCTACTTTTTTTTTCTTCCCTTTTTGCTGCTGAGCTTCGAGAAGAAATAGATCGACCTGGCGTCTTAGTAGTTAAAAGTCAGCAAGTAATTCCCCATGATTATTTTGCTTATGGACGCAGCGTAGAAATCTCTGGGACAATCGATGGAGATCTCTATGTGTGCGGTAGCCAGGTATTCATCGACGGAATAGTGCGCGGAGATGTTCTAGTACTAGGAGGGAGCGTTGAAATTACTGGGCTTGTCACCCAAAATGTCCGGCTAGTTGCGGCACAAATTACAGTAAGTGGCACAATTGGAGGGAACTTAAGTGGTCTTGCCGCAACAGTGGAGCTTACTCCTTCCGCTTCTATTGGAAAAAATGTGGTCCTTCTCACCGGCAATGCCGACCTTAGCGGTAAGGTCCATTCTAATGCGCGCATTTATGCTTCTAACTTGCGCATTTCCCGCGAGGTGGGTGGCAATGTGACC
>JACPWA010000046.1 GCA_016191565.1 Simkania negevensis
ACCCAACTTACGATCGCTGAATCGCGGCGCTTTCACGCGCTCAAATGCAAAGTTATTTCTGATAAATGGTATTAATAGAGGAAAAGATGATTTTGGATCCTGCTAAAGAAAGAGAAAACTCAACAAGAGCTAAGCTCTCTCTTCTTTTATTTCAATTAGGAGAACTTTTTAAAGATCCTCCTACTGTTCTCGATTATTATGATTGGAGCGATAATATTGATTATATTTTAGGCGAGATCAATCAGCTTTCTTCTACTGCCTTTAATCGGTTAGAGGATTTAGTGATCGAAGCACAAAGAAGGGGGAAGCAACATGTTGATGATATTGATGCGGATGAAGCGCCAAGTGTAATTGAACATAGCAGCTATCTGTACTTTGAGCAGGTTTCATTTATCACCTCAGAAATCAATTCAATTAAATCTCTTTAAGAAAGTTTTTCTAAGTCCCTTTCCAATGAAAAGGATGGTCCATTTCCAGAGGATAAGAAAGCCCCTTGAGATCCACTGTCCAAAGATAGCGTCCTTTATTTTTTAAAGTCTCTCGAAGAATTTTCTCTTCAACTGAAATCGTAACGAGCTCTTTTTCTCTTTTAAGCTGGCAAGGGATCTGATGGGCTTTAAGGGGCATCCCATCTAGTTCGGTAGCAAAAAGAGAAATCTCTTGGTAGTATCTAGGAGTGCTTATTTTTAGTAAGAAAGAGTTGCCTTCTTTTTTAATTCCGCCGATGAAAAAAGGGATGCGTCTAGGGAGCTCCTTGTAAGGAGATATAAGCCCTGTGCCTGAATCAATAGCTCGCATATGAAAGGTGAGGCTTCCATCAATAATCTGCATCCAGTAGGGAAAAGGGAATCCTCTTTGCTTGTCAAAATAGAGCTCCAGGGTTTTCCCAGAAAGTTCTGACTCGTCGGTAGGCCAGGTAGCTTTTACTACCTGGTAGTTTCTACTTTCCCTTTTTTTCCCTTCGGTCTTTTGGATAGGAACCCAAAGCTTTCTTCTATCTGGCTCTCCAGAAGAGGGGGGGGGACCGATCCGTTTCCTTTCTGAAAGAGAAAGGGTTTTTAGATCGAGATTAAGAAGAGTTACAAGAAAGGATTGCATGTTATCAGTGGAAAGAAAAGCTTGTTGATGAAAAGAATAACATTCCAAAATCTCGCTATTTTTTAGGTCAATCTCATACATGATCCATGAACTGTGCTGAGGAGCCTTTTGAGCTACCCACTCACTCCAATTTATCTTTCCTTTTTTAGCGATGTGGGAAGGGAGGCTAATCTCTTCAAGAATGGCTCTTTCCCCATCCAGAGTATGAAGATGGAGAAGGGTAGTTGTCTTGTTTTGCTCTGTTACCACATAAGAGCCTACGCTTCCTTCTAGAAACTTTTCCTTTAATTGAAAAGCGAAGGAGAGGGCAGAAAGGGAAAAAAATAGAAGGAAAAGGAAAAATTTCATTCTTTTAGTAAAATAACTAGTGCTCCATTTATTATCTAGTGGAAGGGATTAAAAATCATCTTTTTCAGCAAATGGCAAACCGGGGGAGGAAAAAGGATTTTCTTTGTTTTTTTAAAGAATTGTCGACGGCTAAGAGGCGAAAAGCTATATTGAAGAAAATAGGTTATAAATAAGGTGCATGATGTATCTAAAACTACTTCTTTTACTTCTTTTTTCTTTTTTATTCACCCCACCTCTTATTTCCTTGGTTAAAGAGCAGTCTCCAGAAAATTGGAAAATAGAGGTAGATTCAATTGATCAGACAGTAGATAGGTTAACAGACCTTCGCAATAAGGAATTAGCTCGGGCAGCTCGCGCACAAAATCAGGGAGATCGGCTCCAATTTAATAACCAAAATCTCGTTGATGCGCGTCGCTATTGGAATGAAGCAGACTCCTCTAGAGAGATTGCAGCCCGCTACCAGCAGGAGATTGATCAGCTGGAGCTTCGCAAACAGGAGATCTTAAGAAAACAGGGGGGCTAGTGCTCTGTAAACTTAATTTTTGCCATTTGGGCTTACATGAAAGCTCCTGAGGCTTTTCGATCGTAAGGTGTCTAGTATTAATCAATCGAAAGATCTTTTCTCGCTAATGTTTAAAAACTAAGCTTCAAAAAGATTTCTCAAGCTTGTCACGTTATTCGAACCAATTTAGTCATTTTATTTCTTACATTTAGTATTAGTTGGACTTACTACTGATTATTATGTACAATTCAGCGTTTTTGATGCACTTGAGATTGGATATGAGGTGTTTGTCATTATTGATGGATGTTGAGCGGTTGATCTCCATTCAAGGGATGGGAAAAAACGCTGAAGAAAATATAAGTTGTGCAAGAAGCCTGGTGCTTTAAGACTCTAAAAAAAGCTTTTTAACCTGAGCTTTGGGTTCAATTTGCTCAGAATCAACCAAGAAATTAGCAAAAAATATTCTCAAAAGTCTTTCGGTTTCGAGTTTTGAAATATTTTCTAAGTTCTGAATAAAGCGGTTGCATGTATGAAACTTTTTCCTTCTCTTTACCGGATTATCAGCGGTACGTTTCTCATTGCAGGGACTATGATTGGAGCGGGAATGCTTGGCATTCCTTTAGTCACGGGCATCTCTGGCTTCTTCCCCGGATTTCTTATCACCTCAGTGGTCTGGCTTTTTATGTATTTAACAGGACTTCTTTTTCTAGAAGTCACCCTCTGGATGCCTGATGGGAGCAATGTTCTTTCCATGTCGCAGAAGTTTTTTGGACCGTTAGGAAAGTGGATAGCGGGAGGGACATTTGTTTTTTTATATTTCTGTTTAATGATTGCCTACTTTGCTGCTGGAGCTCCTCTACTGAGAGAAGCGCTCTCCTCTTTAGGACTTTCTCTTCAAGGGTGGAACAGCATTTTTCTTTTTGCACTTATTTTTGGGACAATCGTAGCAGTAGGACCGAGGTCGATTGATCGGGTCAATATGATAGTGAGTATAGCGATGATTCTCTCTTATCTTTTTTTAATAGGAATTGGGGCAAAAGAAGTAGAGAGTGTAAAACTGGCTCGTCAAGAGTATTCTAAAATGATTTTTGCCCTTCCTATCTTATTTGGCGCTTTTGGTTATCAGAATGTAATCCCCTCTCTTTCTACCTATTTGAATCGAGATCGGCGCTCTCTTAGGCTTTCCATATTTTGGGGAACTTTTCTTTCTTTTATTGTCTATCTGGTATGGCAGTGGATCATCATTGGTTCCATGTCAGAAGGAGTGCTAGCAAAAATTTTAAAAGATGGGCTTCCTGTCACCGCTGCTTTTAGCTCTTTTTCAGGTCGCCCTTTCTTTGCTTTAATGGGCCGTTTTTTTGCTTTTTTTGCTATTGTGACCTCTACATTAGGAGTGGCTTTTTCGATTGTCGATTTTATTGGAGATGGGTTGGGAATACAGAGGAGAAGGGGAGTCCGAAGGATCTTTTTAACCCTTCTGACTTTTCTTCCTCCTTTCTTTTTTGTCCTTATAAAGCCTGATATTTTTATGACTGCCTTAAGTGTAGCAGGAGGTTTTGGAGAGGCTGTTTTAAATGGTTTATTGCCAGTAGGACTTCTCTGGGTGGGTACGTATCAGATGAATCTTAAAAGCGACCTGCGCGGGTTAAAAAGTCGCGTGGCTTTGTTTCTTTTGATCCTTTTTTCTCTTTTTGTCATCGGCTTGGAAAGCTATCTTTTGCTTATCTCGTAACCTGAGTTTTTGCTACACATCATGGTGCTTTCTGCTCCAAAAGGTATAGTAAAGAGCGCTGCTAATAAGAATGAGTCCAGCAACAATGTAGGGCAAGTTAATGTGAAAACCAGCTAAAAACCCTGATAAAAAAACTCCGAGCCCTGAACAGATAGCAAACCCAGCATTCCATGCACCAAAAAGTTTTCCTTGGAATTGATGGGGAACAAGACCTGAAAAAATCCCCATAAAGCAGGAAAAGGCAATAGCAAAGGCCATGTTAGCAAGGGCAAAAAGGGGCCAAACAAGGGGTTTTTTAAAAATGATGAGAAAGGCCAGGATAGCAAGGCCGGAGAGGAAAAGGGGAAGGAT
>JACPWA010000047.1 GCA_016191565.1 Simkania negevensis
AAGAAGATCACTGTGGCTGCCATGATCGATCACTAGATCTGGCAAACCAAAGTTGAGCACCTTGAGGTGGGTGAGCTGGTGTGTGCAAATAAAGGAATTGATGATCGATCCAAAGCCTCCTTGGAGAGAGTGTTCTTCAATGGTGACAATGGGGATTTCTTTGTTAAGATAGGAAAGAAGGAGTTCTTCGTCTAGAGGTTTTACAAAAATAGGGTCGATGACTGCAGCGCCAATTCCTCTTTGCAGGAGATTTTCTCTCACTTCAAGAGCAATGCTGCACATATGACCAAGAGGGAGAATCAAAAGATCTTCTCCGTATGCTACAATCTCTCCTTTCCCAAGTTCTCTTTTTTCCACCAGCCTTTGTGTCTCGGTGGTTTTGAGATTAGGATAGCGGATCGCAACTGGCCTGTTCCAAGAAAAAGAGCTTTCTAAGAGCGATTTAAGAAGATCTCCATTTCTCGGTTGGGCAATGACTAGATTAGGCATTGCCTGCAGAAAGCTGATATCGTAAAGCCCTTGGGCCGTTGCCCCATCACCGCAGGCAAGACCACTTCGATCGATAGCGAAAACAATGGGGATGTTTTGAATACATACATCGTGATAGATATTATCAAAAGCCCTTTGCAAAAAAGTGGAATAGACGCAGCAAACTACCTTAAGCTTTCCTCCAAATCCAATGCCTCCTGCGTAGGTAACGCTGTGCCCTTCTGCAATTCCAACATCAATACAACGCTTAGGATGCCGTTTCATAAAGCTATCCAAACAGGAGCCTGCAGGCATAGCAGGAGTAATGGAGACAAGTTGGGGATCTTCATCAGCAAGTTTTGCCATGTGATTTCCAAATATTTCAGGAAAGGTAGGATCTTTGTTTTTTGCAGGGTAGAATACTCCTGTCGTTCGATCAAATGGTTTTGCCCCATGATAGGGCGTGGGATCATTCATTGCATGCTGCATCCCTTGCCCTTTAATCGTTAATACATGGACAAGGGTAGGCTGATCGCAATTTTTAAGCACTTCAAAGGTTTCTATCAATTTTTTGATATCATGCCCATTGATCGGCCCTACGTAGGAGAGGCCAAACTGCTCAAAAAAAGGAGCAGTGCTTACTAGATTTTTGAGCGATTCCTTAATTTTTATTTCTCTACTTTTGAGCAGTTCTTTCGATTTAGGGATTTTGGAGAAAAGTTTTACAAACTCTTTATAAAGGTTATTTCCTGTTGAGCTACGAAAGAAGCGGCTAAGAATCTTTGTGACAGCGCCTACATTTTTAGAAATTGACATCGCATTATCATTTAAGATCACAATAAATTTTTTCAGATCTTTGGGAAGATTATTCATCGCCTCTAAAGTGAGTCC
>JACPWA010000048.1 GCA_016191565.1 Simkania negevensis
CTTGTTGTATAATGTTTGCAAACTCGTAGGGATCTAAAGAAGCGCCGCCTACTAAAGCACCATTGATCTCTTTTTCTTTGATCAAATCCGCAATATTGGATTCTTTTACCGACCCTCCATAAAGAATAGGAAGAGCCTCTGCCCACTCCTTACTATATTCCTTGGAAAGAAAATCCCGGCAGATTTTATGCGCCTGCGCAGCCATCTTTGGAGTAGCAGTTTTTCCTGTGCCAATCGCCCAGATAGGCTCGTACGCAAGGACCAAAGGTTGAAGTTCTGTCAAATTGATCCCATGTAAAGCGGAAGAGAGTTGCTTTTGTAATACTCTTTGGGTGATCCCCTCTTCTCTTTCCTTTGCAGATTCTCCAATGCAGAGCACGGGAGTCAGCTCTTCCTGCAGCGCTCTTTGCAGCTTTAAGTGGATTTGCTCCTCTTTTTCCCCAAAAAAAGTACGTCTTTCTGAGTGGCCAAGAAGGACAAATTGCGCTCCTGCCTCTTTAATCATAGTAGAGGAGATCTCTCCCGTATAGGCTCCACTTGGAAACTCAGACATGTTTTGGGCGCCGATCCAAATTCTTTTCCCTATCACCCCTTCTAATGCAGTGCGAAGCGAAGTATAAGGAGGGGCAAGCCCTATTTTGGAAGAAAATTTTTGAATTAGAGGTTGAAATGTTTCCATATACTGCCTTGTTTCATGTGCAGTATGATGCATTTTCCAATTGCCAATCATCACCAAGGAACGCTTCATAATAAATAGAAACAAAAAGCTTTTTCATGTACTCTAAATTTTACCTTCATTATAGATTAATTGTCACCTTTGAAATTTCTATGTCTTTGAACCAAAACCAGTATATTCTATCCTCATGACTTCAACAATTGCCCCCTTTCTCACTGTCTCAGAGCTCACCCTTGCCATTAAAAGGGCCCTAGAAAGTACATTTTTTCAAGTCCGGGTCAAAGGAGAAGTGACCAACATTAGGCAGCAAGCCTCTGGTCATTTTTATTTTAGTTTAAAAGATTCCAACGCCCAAGTCTCTGCAGTCCTCTTTCAAGGAGCGGCAAAGGGGGTATCAAAACTCCCCAAAGGGGGAGATGAAGTGATCGTGACGGGAGAGCTCTCTCTCTATGCGCCCCGAGGGACCTATCAGATTATCGTCCGCCACATAGAATATGCCGGAGTAGGAGAACTTCTTCTCAAGTTCCACGAACTGAAAGAGCTCTTAAAAAAGAGGGGATGGTTTGAAAAAGAGCATAAAAAAGAGCTGCCCAAATATCCTAAAAAAATCGGAGTCATCACCAGCCCGACAGGAGCTGTGATTCAAGATATTATTCACATTCTTCAAAGGAGGTCTGTCGGGTTTCACCTTATTTTAAATCCTGTAAGGGTGCAAGGAGAGGGAGCTGCACAAGAAATCGCAAAGGCGATTGATCAAATGAACTATTATCAGCTCGCCGATCTTTTGATTGTAGGACGGGGTGGAGGAAGCTTAGAAGACCTCTGGCCTTTCAATGAAGAATGTGTAGCAAAAGCCATTTTTGAATCGAAGATCCCCATTATCTCTGCTGTAGGCCATGAAACTGATGTTTCTCTATCTGATTTCGTAGCAGATCTCCGCGCTCCGACCCCCTCAGCTGCAGCTGAAATGGCAATGCAAACAAGAAGCTCTCAACTCGATTTCCTTCTGCAAATAAAAAAGGGGATTTCCAGAAGCTTAATGGAAAAGATTGAAAAAAACCATCTACGCCTCTCAGCCATCCTCCGTCATCCCCTTTTCCTCTCCCCCTATCACCTCCTTGGAAATTATCTTCAAGGGATGGATGAAATCGCAGAAGAAATGCGGCGCCAGATGAGGGAAAGTCTCGATCAAAAAAAGAAAGCGCTCTCTAACTTAAAAAAACAACTAGAGGGATTAAAACCGAGTAAGCAGCTTCAAGAGCACAAAGAGA
>JACPWA010000057.1 GCA_016191565.1 Simkania negevensis
ATCGATCAGAAAGGGAACCAGCTAAGATGGCGCCGAAAATGGCCCCTAAAGAGACAGCAGCGACGATCATTCCTTCTGCCATAGTCGATATCGGATAAGCTTTTTTAATGAAAAGGATAGCCCCCGAAATTACCCCCGTATCATAGCCAAAGAGGAAGCCTCCGATAGCGGTTACTGCGCTGATTAGTACCAAGAAAAAACGTTGCTTCAAACTTTCTTTTGCCATTTCTATCCTTTTTCGTAAGGCAAGCTATTATTCTTTCGTTAACCGCTCTTCTTTTTCTCGTCAACTTTTTTTTAATTGTTTACACGCAGTAAAAAATGTTGGAAAGAAATGATTTAAGTGGCATAGAATTCAACCCAATCTGTGTATTGAAATTATAAATTTATGCCTCTTTCTATTACCAAATGGGTCCAAGGAATCTACGAACGAAGAGGAGAGCTTTTCCAAACAGCAGTCCACTTATCTGAAAAAGGAATAGAGGAAGGTAGACGAGCTTGTACATTCTTAGGTAAGACAAAGTCTTATGAAAAGCTCCAAGCTCTTTGGGAAAGAGCTTTTTCTTCAAAAGAGCAAGCCTTTCCTTTGCAATCTGATTTTGAGAAATTTACTCAAGAGCTCCAAGTAGAAGCAGCTCCTCCACAAGAGGAAAGGAACTCAGAAAAACAGAAAGAATGGAGAGCGCTTTCCTATTTAAGAGAAGCTCCAGTAAGAGCAGACATCTTAACCCCCAGCTCTTTTACTGCTTTGTTTAAGAACTGCTCTTCTCTTTTAAGAGGGGAAATTTCTTATTTCTTAGAGGTTTTCCCCAGGGTTTTTAAGCCTTCTTCTAAGGTAGCCTCTTTTGCTCCTCCCTTTCAAAGAGCAGTTATAAGGGAAAGAGAGTTTCGAGAATTGATTGGGGAAAACTTAGGTAAAGGGGAAAAAGAGCAAAGAGAGAAGCTCGCAGCACTTGCTGAGAATCTTACCCGAGAGCTTTCTTCTCAAACAAAGAATGCGCCTTTCTTTTTTTTAGGGGGAACAAGCCAGGAAAATGGGCTGGCTAAAAAAATGTTTGAGCACCTCAAAGACTTCTCTCCTATTAACCTCGATTTTCTTCAAAAAAAAAGAGGTGAAGAAGAGACTTTAAAGCATGGTAAAGAGGCTCTTCGCACTGCTCTTGGACTTGGCGATGATACAGAAGGAAGACTCCTTGCAGCCAGACAAGGGGTTATTGCCGCTGTTTCCTCTTGCTCGAAGTTCCTGGAAAAGCGCTTTCCTCACCTTTATGAAAAACTTCTTGAAAGCCTCAAGCTCGATTTCAGAGAGGTGATGACAGGGTCGATAGAGGAGGGGGAAAAAGCAAAACGCTATGAGGCTTTCCTTCTTCATTGGAAGGAAAATGGGGCGGAAAAAATGATTGAGTCATGGATCAGAAAAGTGCTCAGTGGCTCAAAGGAAGCAATTCATGGAGGCATTCATGAACTTATTTCTATGATTCCTCTTGCTGCTCTGCCCACTTTGCTAGACGCTGCTCACATGGGGAGCGGCAGTCAATCTATCCTCCTCAGCTTTACTAAAGGAGAGGATGGGACATTTACCTTGCATGTCTATGGAAGTGGCGGGGCAAGTGAATTTCATCCTAAAATTAAAGAAGAAGGGGGCGTTGAAAGCGTTGAGAAGACAGCTATTCCTCTTGTTTTTTGCGGGATTAGAGAGGACCAACTAAACAAAGAATTCTTTTTGAAGCTTCTTTCTTTCAGAGCCTATCCTGAGTGGGGAGAGGAGATTGCTCATACTCCACAAGAATTTTATGCATTCCTTAAAAGGGAGTTTCCCTGTGATCTTTCCTCCTGCCCCCTCCTTTCTTCCGTGCCGCAAACGAATGGGGAATGGGAAAATTTTCAGCTCTTTTTCTCTCATCAAGAGAAGATGAATCTTCTGCAATTTCGAGAAGCGCTCTACTTCGTCAGGCGTCAAGCATTAATCGATCTTTGGAGCACATGCAGTCAGGATCCTTTTCAACTAAGATTAGATCCTAATCTCACCTCCTCGTTAGAAATGGGATGTCAGATTTTCTCTGAGGAAGCTCTTTTTTTACATAAACAGGGAAGGATTTCTGAGCAGGAGATGCAGCGCGTCTATGCGACTGTTTTTGAAATCAAAACCGCTCTTGCAAAAAGGGGGCATCAAGCTCATGACCTTAGTCAAACTCCTTCCTTTTTCTTTCCGCAGCAGCTTCGCAATGCTTTTCAAGTGTTATTAGAAGAATCAGAAATTTCTTCCAGCGGCGTTTATCTAGTGAAGGATCTACTTCTTTCTCTTTTGGGCGAGGAAATGGAAGGAAGCATTGATGCTCTTTTGACAGAATGTATTCCTCCTCTCGCCGATCCTGTCAAAAAGGTAAAAACAGAAAATGCTCCTTCTTGGAAAGACCTTTTTTCTTTAGCTACTTTTAAAAAGTACGAAAAAGAGATTCACCTTTTACGCCCTTCTCTTCTTCATCTTTATCGAGTTTATGGTTGGGTGACTTCTGCCCTTTTCAAGGCTATTTATCGAGGAATTACAACCCAGGTTCTGATCGTTCTTCTACGAAAAGCGCTTCCTCCCTTTGTCCACCTTTCCTATATGCCGATGAGTTTGATAGCGAACCTCCTGATCGAGTATGGACTTCCAGGTGTAATCCCTTTCTTGCCGAAAGAACTTTTAGACGTGCTTTCTACTCTCTATGCTTTTTATCAAGAGCTGATCTTTTACATAAAAAGAAGAGTTGCTTCTTTGGTCATAAAAGAAACGATCCTCTTTTTCCTTGGTAAAGAGGAGTTTGTTAACTTGCAGCGTGTGATAAAAGAGGCAGTAGGAGCGCTGACAAAAGAGGGGGAGATCTCTTTTAACGTAGATAGCGCTCCTCCCCAATCAGGAACTCTGGTTATACCCCCTGCGGCGAAGCAGAAAGTTAGCCCTTTTCCTGGACCCAAGGAAAGTACTCACTTTTCCTCTACTTCTTTTAAATCGGTTAGAACACCTTTTGTACAAAGTGGGATAGAACCTAAGTTATTAGAGATCATTAACGAAAGTGATCGACTGTACAAAACAGGAGGATTAAAGAGCCAAGAAAGGGTATATTTTTACCTAAAAAGGGAACTCTTTGCCTTTCCTATCTCTGATCCAAAGAAAAAAGGGATATGGGATGAGGTAGAACACCCAGAGCTTTGCATTGAAAGGATACATACCTTAGCCCTTCGGTTTGAGGCTTCTGCAAGGGCACTAGGCCACTTTGCTGATGTAGGAAAAAAGGTGACTTTGCTCTATGCAATGGAGGCCATTGTCGATCGGTTGGCCAGACGGTGCGATGCGAGAATTGAACTTGCGCCTAATGGATGTGAACTGGCCCTTTTTATGAGCAATCCTTCTCTTAGATTAAGCGATCCGAGATGGGTACAAAAATTGGAAACAGTTGTCTCCTATTTCGGTTTTGATCCAGGAAAAACGTATGAAGTAGCGGAGATCAATAGAAGAAGGGGAAATTGTTTATTTAACTTTGAAAGTTTAGGTACCTGGCGGCCCAGCTTTTTTAAAGGGGCCCATTTTGTGATACAGCTTTCCTACTATGGTCTTTTCCTTTCTAAAGAGGGGCGTTACTATCTGGAGCTTCTTAAAGATCCGATTGTTCAACAAAAGATGAAAGTCTGGGGAGCAACATCACGCTGGCAACAAATGGCTCTGCTGTTTAGAGATCCCCCTTTAGAAGAATGGACTACACAAATAGCACAACACAAGCTAGGAAGTGTAAAAGAGGAAATGAGAGTCCTTTCTTTAGGAACAAGCGAGACCGACAAGAGAAAAGGGATTCTCCCACGCTCTTTCTATTGTCTTCGCTCCCTTCATTTTCTCTCAACGCGTTCCGTAGTCAGTTCTGTAACGGAGAAAGAGAGCTTTCGTCATAATAAAAGTGCAGGTCTTATGCTGACTCCGCAGCACATTGGTTTCTCTTTTCCCTTTGAGGTGCTAAATGAAATTGCAGAATTTACCACTCATTTTTTGCACGCCATTTCCTTTGATTTTTTTCGAAGGCTTACACTAGGGTCGAATCTGCTTATTGGGAAAACCCTCTCTACTCAAGCACTCTTTATGCAGAATAAAGAACTTCTCTTAAAGATTAGAGCGCAGGCTGCTTATAAGATGAAAGATATCCGTTCCTTCTGGTCTTTTTGGCTCTTTGCTATAGGCCGCAAAAAAACCGAAGAAGAGATCCTCCGCTCTGCTCCTCTGCATAAAGAGCTTCCTTCTCATCTGTCTAAGGCCCTTGAAATGGTTCCTTTATACCCTAGAGATCAGCTGGTGCGTGCTCTAGCTTTTTTTGGAGAAAAAAGAGAGCTTTTGAAAGAGCCCCAGTATCGTCTTTTATTTGATTTTTTCTTCCATCGGTTTCGAGCCCTTTCTCTCCAGCTTAAAGAATCAGCAGCAATTAAAGATGCTTTGCATCACTTCTTTACTGACACAATAGAAGGGTTTGATGTGGAAGAGGAACTTGAGCCCCTTCTTTTTCTAGTGAAAATTGCTGAAGAGACTCGAAAGTGGGTTCCAACACTTCGAAGCTTTCGGGGCAAACTGCGAGAGCTTTTAGCAAGAGAAAGCCACTATGAACATTTTGGAAGAATTTTATCTGCCTTGCTTTCTACCTATCGAGAGATAGAACCTGAAGATTTAACAGAGGAGGAACGAAGGTTTGCTGTACTCGATTTCTCCCGTTTCCTCTTTTCTCGCCGTCCTATTCATGAGGTCGATCAGGAAGGGATAGAGGATGAGCTATTTAGATGGGGTCCTTATGTAGTGCAAAAAGTTAAAGAGCACTCCATTTTAAGAGGTGATATGATTCGCCAGCTTTTCCTAGATGCTAGGGAAAAAAGCCCTCCCAAAGGGCGGTGGAAAGGAGAGTTTCCTGTCTATCGTACAAAAGAAAACCGGATTCATCTTTATTCTTTGCAAGGGGCCAAAAGAGAGCATCTTGAGCTCCACGTACAAAACATACTTACAGAGTTTAATCTCGAAGTTGAGCTTTCACAGGGTTACTATCTATCAGATGGCTGTATGTGCTTTCCAGAGCTACAGCTTAGGGTGGAATTAGTAGAATTAGATGGCCAATGTGAAGTGTATAAGAAACTCGGGAAGAAGAAGCTCAGGTTGATCCAAAATCCTGAGCGAGTGCTAAAGCCCTTTCAAGGAAAGTATCAGCTAGGGGAAGAGGAAACTTTGTGGATAGTAGAAGGATTAGAAAACTCTCTTCTTTGCCTAAAAGGTAGAAAAGTTCTTTGGGAAGTTCCTTTACTCAAAAAGGAAAAGAGGGGCAGTTTTGAGGTAGTGGTAAATGAGAGCCTTGTGGAAGAGAGGATCATGCGTGAAGTAAGTCTTTCTCAGGTAGGCCACAGACTGCGCTTCCTTACTTCGTTTGAGGAGGAAGATGGGATCAAAGGGTATGTTCTTCCAGAGGCTCCTACCTCCCTTATCCGTTTAGAGTTTACTTCGCTTAACCTCATCTTTCATATAGAAGAGAGGGAAGGGCAGTTACTTGCGTTTTCTCAAAAGGCATGTCCTGGATTTTTTATTGCCAAGCGGCAAAAGGATCCTCATCTTTTCTATTATGGAAGGATCCTTCTTTTAGAAAATTTTCAGGGGGAGAAGAGGGTTCTTCTCCGCAGAGAGCCTTTTTCTGTTTTATATAGCTCTGCCTTTATCCATCGGATGGGCTTAAATATCTTGGGAATGGCACTTTCCCCTGGTTTACTCCATCTTCTGGAAAAAGAGAGCAGGCGGCTTGCGAATAAGGAGAAAGAAAATAACTACGATCTGTTTACTCTCCGCTCTGATCATCGATTAGAAACAGAGTCTCCTGAGTCTCTTTCCTATCTTCTTCTCTATCACTTTGTTTATGGAAACGAAAAAGAATGGCTCTTTTATTCTGAGCAGCTTCTTTCCCTGGGAAGAAGAACTTCTTTTTCTGAGGAGACTTCCTCCTTATTGGATCAGCTCTCTTTTTGTTTTCTCTTCTCTCGCTTTCGAAAAGGGGATAGGCTGCAGCTTACCCTAGGAGCGCTTCGGGAAGAGAATCGACTCCTTTTCCCAAGTCCTAAAAAACAACCTCCTCACAAAAAAGAGAAACAAGTCTTCCAGCTTTCTTGGGCTCTATCTCTTTGCTTAAATTACCAGCGCTATTTAGAAGAGCTAGAAAAGGGAGGAGAAGCATTTCTTACTGAAGAGCAGGAGCTGTTTCTTCTTCATGGAATAACTGAAACAACTAGCCTCTCTTTTACATCGTTAAAAGAAAATATAAAGGAAGGCCTTTCTCTGAAAGGAAATGCTTGTGTATTTCGTTATTTTTCCTCTCTTCCTAAAATTAGAAAGAGGTTTCTTCAGCTTCAAATTCGACTTGTAGGGATGGAAAAATGGAGGATGCGTAAGGAAACATTTTCTCTCTTTTTTGCCAAAGAACTCTACCGTTTTTGGTTACCCTCTGCCTCCCCCTTTAGTCAGATCGATCAGGGATGTAACCAAGTAGCTACTCGACTCTCCACCCGAGTGCGCATATCCTCAGAGCAACTGAGAGCAGGACTTCTGCCTATATGGCGTCAATTTTCTTCTCCCTTGGAGCGCCTTGGAAGAAATGAAGCATTTAAGGGAGCACAAAAAGCGCAGGTTTTTAGTCATCTTCAGGGAGTTACAGAAGTTCTTGCTTCTGACCATCTAACTCCTTTTACATCAATGAAAAGACAAACCTCTACAGTGGGAAGGAAGCGAGGAGGAGTTTTTAACAAAATCGAAAACCTTTCGAAGAACTTTGGAATTGTATGATGGTCGTTACGAAGGAGATTTAGGCAAGCTCCTCCTTATACTAAAAATGGTAGCCTTTTCCAGTCAGCCTTCTCCTTGTTATAGTCAAACAATTTGGATAGCGATCGAGACTGCTCAAAAGAAAAAAGACAACAAACCTCTTGAAGAGACAATCAAAAAGCTACTCACCTACCAGTCCCATGTGCAGATACTTCTTCCCCTTTCAAATTGGCTAAAAAAGAGAAGGGTAGAAAAAGGGATGGAGAGAGAGTCTGTTAGGATCAAAGAAGGGGTTAAAGAAGGAGTACTTGTTCTTGCCCAGCAAGCAGGTGGGGAAAGACTTTTTGAAAATGTACGCGCAACCTATCAAAAATGTTATTCGTTTTATCGAGTAGGAACCTACCTTTTTCCGATCATCCACGTCATGCAGCATATGCGAGAGTTTGAAAGAGAAGAAAGTAGTAGAGTAGGTAGAGTAGAGCAAACATCAACTTTTGCTTTATCGGAAAGACATGTTTCCTCTCTTTCTCAAAGAGAAGAGCTTCTCACCCAGATGATGCGTCGTTTATGTGATGAATTTTTTTCTA
>JACPWA010000058.1 GCA_016191565.1 Simkania negevensis
ATCAGGTTGATCGAATAGGTGTTTAATCTGATCATAAGAGAGGGCTTTAGGGAGAGGCTTATCGAGTTTAAGAGTCTCGATTTCCTCTAGCGGATCTTCTATAACTTCCTTCTCTTTCATCAAGTATTTAAAAAAAGAGCGGATTCTCCCTCTCACACAAAATGCAGTACATTGGATCGAGAATTATCTTTCCCATAAAGAAAGGCATAATCTCAAAAGACCCCATGGACAAAAAGATCCCGAGGCTATTTTTCTTAACAAATTGGGCCATAGGATCACCACCCGCTCGGTCGATCGCCTCTTTCATCACTATCTTTTGCGCAGCGGCCTTGCTGAGAAGGCTACCCCCCATACCATTCGCCATACCATTGCCACCCACTGGCTCGAAAAGGGGATGGACCTCAAAATGATTCAAACTCTCCTAGGGCATAGCTCTCTTGGAACAACGACAATCTACACCAAAGTCTCGCTGCGTTTAAAGAAAGAGGTTTATGATAAAACCCATCCTCGGGCTCATAAGAAAAAATAACCAACTGAAAAAATTTCGGAAAAGGGGTAAGCCGGATTCTGTCTTGGGCAATCATTCATCTAGGAGCTTTGTCGCCAAAGCTCTCGAGCGATCTAGCGGAAGCAAAAGTGCGAAAAACACTTAAGAGGCCGTCTCACATTGAAGACACCCTCTAGCTTTGCTTCCTTATCTTGCTTCAGATGGGGTTTACAGCGTCTCCACATTACTGTGAAGAGGCTAGATCCTAAACCTAGCTTTTCACCCTGTCTATCTAAAAAACCTTAGATAACGGTTTGTTTTCTGTTGCACTTTCCGTAGCCTTGCGGCTCCCAGTCTTTCACTGGCATCTCTTTCTGTGAAGTCCAGACTTTCCTCTCCCCTAAGAAACTTAAGGCAGCGATTGCCTCCTTTTCCGAAAAACCTTAGGCTCTTACCATCCGACGGCGTCTTCGTTTGGTAGTGGGCCCTTCTACAGCTTCCTCTTCAAGCCAGTAGTGAATCCGAGAGCAGTGTTCGCAAAAGACAAGCCCATCTCCCTTGCGTACGAGATTCTCATGCTGAATGGTCAAGGAGATATGACAGCCGCTACAGGTTCTATTTTCAATAGGTACCACTACTCGATCTTTTTTATTTCTCAAAAGCCGCTCGTAGATCTTCAGTACTTCGGGATCAGCTTTCTTGACGATTTCATCTCTCTGGAGCTTGAGAGTAAGCCCTTCTTCGTTGATTTTCTCAATGCTGGCGCTGATCTCTTTTTCCAGCTCTATGCTGCTCTCTTCTGATTCTTTCAAACTTGCTTTGATTTTCTCTAAGATTTCCTCTTCAGAGACTTTCTTATCTAAGATATTGGAGGTTTGGGCTTCAATAGCTGCCTTTTCTCTTTCGATCCCGGTCATCTCTTTGGTCAAAGCATTGAACTCTTCCACTTTTTTTACAGAGGATTGCTGCATTTCCATTTGTTTGTACTTGTTTGATAGTTCGCCCAGTTTTCCCTCTAAGGCGGAAGTCTGCTTGTCTAGATCTTCAATTTCCTTCTTTTTTAAAGAAAGCTGTTCTTGCAGATCTTTTCTTAACGACTCAATCTGCCCAAGCTCTCCGAGCCTCTGCTTTTTTATCCGCATGAGACGGATCATCTTAATATCTAGTTCTTGAATATCCAAAATAGGATTTAATGCTTCGTACATGGAACTTCCCCTTTTAGCGACACTTTCTGTCTATACTTAAGACCAGTAAAGGTAGCTGTTTTCCTTAAATATCTCAAGACCAATCTTGCAAGAGGGGAACACTCTCTATAAAAATTTACTTGGAATATGCTATTGTGGGTATTCTTTACTTCGAGCCTCTACATTGGACGCAGGGGGAGGCCCAGCCAGAGTTGATCTCTCCGCAGTTAAGGCAATACCACTCTTTGCCAGGGTGATAGAAGCTATTGGGGGCGATATAAAATCCTTTTTGGTCCCGATAAATTGCCTCTGTTGGAATCAGTTTTCCCTGCACTTCGACTAGTATTCCCTCCATCGAGAGCACAATCTGCTCTCGGACGAGATAGACTTTATCGTTAGCAGCTCCTGTTACCCCTTGTAAGTCAGAGAAATGTAATCCTAAAATTCCTAGAGTTAATACTATTTTTAAGAAAAATCGAATGGATAAAACCATATTTCCCCCTATGGTCCCTTTCTCCTTGTTTAAGAAAAGTTAGAGATTCTGACAAGGAGATTATGATTTGATTAGCGAAATAATCTTTTCCTTTATACCCTTAGGTTCATCGTTACTTAAGTTCCGCTAACCTACCAAAACTACTGATGTGCAAAGGGCTACTCTTTCTATTTCTAATATGTACATTAAACCTTTCCCTATCTGCTGAAGAGGAAGCAAGTCCCATTTTTGCTGGGACCCTCCTTGCCTATTATTCAGAAAATGCAGACCCTGGCTTTTTGTCTGTTCAGCCCTATCTATTATACTCTTCTTATTATGGATCTTACGATAAGAATTGGGCATTTAAAAAGAGCAAAACAATTACAGAAATAGAGATCTTTACCTCCTTGGAAACGGGGATTACAAAAACTGTAGATGTCACCCTCGTTCTAGATAGTTTTTATAGCCAGGTGGGCAAAGAGCATTCTATAAGATATGCTGATACAGAGCTGCTGTTTGGTTTTCAGCTTCTTAGAGATAAGAAGGGGACTACAATCCCCGATCTTAGACTTATAGTTGGAGAGAGTTTTCCTACTGGAAAGTATGATAAACTTAACCCTAAAAAACTTTTTTCTGATCTCAGCGGCTCTGGAGTCTATGAATTTTGGGCCATTTTGATCCTGCAGAAGATTTTTTATTCTATTCCCAACCATCCTTTTAGTGTAAATCTCAACCTGCAATATATCCATCCTGTTACTAAAGCGGGTGTGGAAGGGTTTAATGCTTATGGAGGAGGGTTTGGAACTAAGGGAGCAGCTAAAGTAGGGGATGAGTTGATTGTGAATCTTGCTTTTGACTTTATTCTCGATCCTCATTGGCAACTCGGCCTTGATCTTCATTATGAACATCAAAACCGCTCTACCTTTCTAGGTAAAAGGGGAGTGGATCAGAAGGGGCAGCCTGCCTTCGTTGGTGTGCCCTCTTCTGAGCAGTTTAGCATTGCTCCTGCTCTAGAATATGTCTATAATGAATTCTTTGGTTTAGCAGGGGGGGTCTGGTTTACTGTTGCTGGGAGAAATGATGTGGCCTTCATCACCCCCCTCTTTACCGTCTATTATTATTTCTAACCGCACGTAAGTTGAGTTTCTAACTGAAATATCTAAGAGGGCGCTTAAGCGCATAGCGAAGCATTATCCATACTCCCCAGAAACAGAGGAGCGATCCCAAGATGAGGACGTGTACGGGACCAAAGAAGGTACAAAGAACTCCTCCCAAAAGGGGTGCTACCATTCCCCGCAGTCCTTGAAGCAAGATATTCACAGAGGTGAAAGGGGTGCTATTTTTATCTTGAGAGAAAATGGTTCCTGAAAGATGCCAGATCAAATGGCTTCCCGCCTGCGCAATCCCGTACATCAAAAAAGCAAGGTTCAGATAGATAGGACTTAGGTAAGCGGCAAGGATGAGAAGGGGAAATAGTCCAAAACCGATCGTGATAAGTGGCATGATCTGATTGAGCGACATTTTTTCTAGCGATTTTCTCCAGAGAAAAGAGGAGAGGATCACTCCAATTGTCATGAACAAAAAGCGGGCGTTGGAGATCTCTTCATGGTTAAGCTGCAACGTATCTACATAGAAAATAGAAAGGGCTGGACCCATCAGCAT
>JACPWA010000059.1 GCA_016191565.1 Simkania negevensis
GCTGAAGTAGACCTTGTTGATCATTAGGTAAGCTTCAGGAGTAAGAGGGTGTTTAGGAAATCTCCGGATCAGAGTTTGAAAGCTCTCGACACTTTGTTTATATTGTTCCAGTTTTAGGAGAAGGTTTCCCTTCCTAAAGAGCGATTTGGCCGCTAATTCATCACGTGGCAAGGAAGCAATAATCTCATCATAGATTGCTACTGCATCCTCAAAGGCCAGCATCCATTTAGGCATTTTTTCATGTCCAAACATGTGGCGTCTATTTCCCTCTTCGAACGCCCCTGCAATATCAAATTTATATTGGATGATCTGGTCAAAATACCTTGGAGATTTTTCTTCCTTCAAATAAGCGGTAAAGCAGTCGTTAGCAAGCTGGTAGTCGTTTAGGTAGTAATAGGAAATGCCATTGTAATAAAAAGCCTCTTTATAAAAGGGGCTGGAGGAATATCTCTCAATAAGGAGTTTTCCAAATTCAATTGTCTCTGTCCATTTTTTTTCTCTAAACTTGTCAGTCATCAAGTTATACAGATCATGAGGCGAGAGCTTACTTAGCCACTCCTCATGGGCATCTTTGGCCTGCATAGGGAGAGGGAGAAATGCACCAAAAAAGGCACAAAAGAACATAGCAATTAGTGTAATTTTGTTTTTCATTTATGTATTCCGCATGATGAAAATCGCTTCTTCCTATTATCTACTACGGGTAAAATAGGCGCAAAGGAAAACAAAAAAAGAGCTTGTTTACCTTAACCTTTATTCCATGCGCAGCTGATGCGAATCGACAAAAGCACACTCCTCTAGCCTTTTTTTTAGCTCCTCGTTCCATTCTATCCCCCACCGTGGGTCGATCTCTACCGATCCAATCTTTTTTTTCGCAGAATGAAAAACGATCGAGACAGGAAGAACGCCAGAAAATGTACTAAAGAGTTTTTTTAAGTGCATAATTTGAGAAAGGCGGATCCTATCTACATCTAAAGTGATCTCAAGTTTCTTCTCAGCTTCCACCATTTTCTCCTTAAAAGATTTTTTTTCTTTTCCCTTCAGATTTTTTTTAGCATTCTCCTTTACTTGGCGGAGGGCGCTTTCTAAAGCTGAAGCATTTTCTATACTAAGAGAAGAGAGTGCCTCGATCCGGTGGCATTTCAGTTTAAAGCTCTCCCCCTCTTTTTCCACTTCTAAAATCGCATAGAGAAGTTGGTTTTCTACAATCAGCTCTGGTTTTTCTTCATAGAGGTTGGGCCAAATAGGAAGCTCAAAGCGCTCCATGCCATCGCTGATGGTGAGTATAGCAAACTTTCTTTGCGTTTTTCCTGAGATTTTCACTTTTATACCCTCGATAATGAAGGCGGCAGGGCAGACCTTTCCATTTTCCATGGTTTGGATTTCATGAAATGGGGTGCATCCAAACTCTTTGATAACCTCCTTATATTCATCCATCGGATGGCCAGTCAGGTAGAAGCCGAGAAGTTCTTTTTCTTTCGCTAAAATAAACCGTTTATCAGGAGGATTCTCTACCACAGGAGGAGTTAAAAAGGGGGAGCTTTCGCCTTGCTTGAGAAGGGAAAAAAAGTCTAGAATGCCTTTTGCTTTCTCTTTTTGCTCTCTATCTGCATGTTCAAAGAGGGGTTCGATACTCTGAAGAAGCTGCGCGCGGCTCCAGCTTGTAAAATCAAAAGCTCCTGCCTCGATTAAATGCTCTGCGAGTTTCTTCCCGATTTTTGATGTGTCGACCCGTTTAAAAAAGTGATAAAGTGAAGTAAAGGGGCCCCCTTTTATCCGCTCCTGGAGAATTTCTGCCACCACTCCACTCCCTATCCCTTTAATCGCTGAGAGGGCAAATCGAATGCCTAAGGGAGCAGCTACAAACTCTTCTCCAGATTCATTGACATCAGGGGGAAGAATT
Source organism: Simkania negevensis (assembly GCA_016191565.1). GTDB lineage: Bacteria > Chlamydiota > Chlamydiia > Chlamydiales > Simkaniaceae > Simkania_A > Simkania_A negevensis_A. The sequence goes on from JACPWA010000059.1 coordinate 1,901, forward strand.
TTGATCCCCATGAGTTCACATTCCCGGATATGCTTGGCTACCTTGGAAAGATCGTCGCTATCGCAGGTCATGAGAGCTGCGAGCCACTCCATTGGATAGTTGGCTTTAAGATAGGCGGTCACATAGGTTAAATAGGCATAGCCAGTCGCATGTGATTTGTTAAAGCCATAAGAGGCAAATTTCTCTACCTTATCAAAAATTGCTGCTGCAGTAGCTTCCTCAATTCCATTAGCCTGGGCTCCACTTAAAAACTTTTCCTTCTGTTTAAGCATCTCTTTTCGATCTTTTTTTCCCATTGCCTTGCGCAGAAGATCTCCTCCCCCTAATGTATAGCCGGCAAGACGAACGGCGATCTGCATCACTTGCTCTTGATAGACCATGATCCCGTAGGTTTCGCTGAGGATATCTTCCATGAGAGGATGCTCAATCTCAATTGCTTCCCTCCCATGTTTTCGGCTAATATAGGAAGGGATCATCTCCATAGGGCCAGGGCGGTAGAGAGATCCCACGGCGATGATCTCTTCAAAACGATCGATGTGCACCTGTTTTGCCAATTCCTGCATCCCAGCCGATTCAAGTTGAAAAATCCCCAGCGTTTTTCCCTGGTTGAGGAGATCAAAAGCGGGCTGATTATCAAGAGGTAGATTCACCCAATCGATCTTTTTTTCCCCTTTTTTAGCAATGGCATCGACACATTTTTGGATCGAAGTTAAGGTTTTTAATCCTAGAAAGTCGATCTTGAGCATCCCCACTTCTTCTACAGGCTTCATCGCATATTGGGTGGCAACAAGATCAGAATCTTTGGCATTGCAAATCGGAATGTGGTCGGTAAGAGGATCGCCGCAGATAATAAGGCCAGCAGCATGGATTCCTGTATTGCGGATCGAACCTTCGAGTTTCTGTGCATAATCAAGAAGCGCTTTTACTTCTTCCTCTTCTTCAACCATTTTTTGCAGCTCAGGTTCGATTTCAAGCGCCTTTTTCAAGGTGATATTCAGTTCTTCAGGAACCAGCTTGGCAATTTCATTGACTTTAGCAAGGGGAATGCTAAGTACTCTTCCTACATCTTTAATGGCCATTTTGGCTTTCATCGTTCCAAACGTAATAATCTGAGCTACTTTATCCTTCCCATATTTCTGGATTGTATAGTCGATTACCTCAGAGCGGCGCTCCATGCAAATGTCAACATCGATATCAGGATAAGACATTCTTTCAGGATTGATAAAACGTTCAAAGAAGAGATGAAAACGGAGGGGCTCAATATCTGTCACTTCAATCAGATAGAGAATGATCGAGCCAACTCCTGACCCCCGTCCTGGGCCCACGGGAATTCCCTTCCCTTTAGCCCAAGAAATAAAATCATAGACAATCAGAAGATAGTCGCACATCTCCTTTGAGGTGATAATCTCAAGCTCACTTTTTAGTCGCTCTTTTACTATCTGCATCGGATCTCGCCTAGGATAAACCTCTCCAATTTTCTCTAGTTTTTCTTTGGTATATCTTTTTTCGATTGCATCTAGACAGAGCTTTGTTAGAAATTTTTCTGCCTCCTTGACGCGCACAGTTTCAGAGACTTTTTGGTTTGCTAGATGAGGAGGGGTAAAAACAGGATAAAAACGGGTCTTTAAATCAAGTTCGAGCTCACAAACAGCTGCAATTTTAACAGTATTTGTAATAGCTTCGGGAAGATCAGCAAACACGAGTTCCATCTCTTTTGGAGATTTAAAATAGAGCTCATGAGTCGGCATCGCTTTTCTCTTCGGATTAAGCTGCCGATTTTTTACTTTTCCAAAAGAATCTCTTTCGATGAGCTCAGAGCACTCTCCTGATTGTACATTCATCAAAATTTCATGAGCTTTCCAATCCTCTCTTTGAGCATAGGAGATATCATTAGTTGCGACTAGCTCAATTCCTCTTTCTTTTCGCAGCTCTAAAGAGCGTGCAATCAGTTTTTCCTGATTTTTTACCAGATCTGTATACTGTTGGTAGAGCCACCCTTCCCGATCCATCCCTTCTTCAGAGATTTTCTCTTTGTCCATCTGGTGGCGCTGCAGTTCTAAATAAAAGCTCTCTCCATAGATCGACTGAAACCAATCTAGTTCCTCTTTTAGCTGCCCCTCTTTCCCTTGTAAGATCAGCTGTCCTATTTTCCCTTGCAAAGGGCCTGATAAGCAGATCAGCCCCTCCTTATATTTCTCTAGCACCTCTTTATCAACCCGTGGAGTATAGTAAAATCCCTCCATATAGCCTATAGAAGAGATCTTGCAAAGGTTCTGATATCCCTGTCTATTTTTAGCAAGAAGAAGGAGCGGATAGCCAACAGGAGCGCCAGAGCCTTTTTTCTTTTCATGTCGAGAGATGGGAGCTACCATGATCTCAAAACCGATAATCGGCTTGATCTTTTCTCCTTTACATCCCTTAAAAAAATCTACTACTCCAAACATATTGCAAAAATCGGTAAGAGCTACTGCGGGAAGCCCCTGTTTTTTTGCTATGGCAACAATCGCTTCAACAGAAAGGGTAGAGCTTAAAATGGAATATTGAGAATGGAGATGAAGAGGGACAAAAGACATAAAGTGGATACCTAGTGCTCTGTAAACGTAGTTTTTGCTATTTGGATTGTGACGCAGCCCAAATAGCAAAAATTACGTTTACAGAGCACTATGTTATTATGCCGGTGTAATTTCATCTGAAAGGGGCTCTGATACAGGCTTGTCTGATACAGATTTGGCTGACCAAAGAGGAAGAAGAAGGAGAATAGAAATCGAAGCGCAAAAAGCTAGGAAGATAAAAAATCCTGTCCAACCATATTCTTGCGTTACTTTTCCTACTGGATAGCCAGCTGTAGCAGCTCCTAAATAGGCAAAAAATCCGACAAAACCAGTGGCTGTTCCAGCTGCTTCTTTTTCAGCAAGCTCTGCAGCCGCCATCCCAATGAGCATCTGAGGTCCAAAGATAAGAAATCCAACGAAGAATAGAATGGTAGAAACCACGGCGATGTGGGAAGCAGGAGAAAGCCATAGCGCAATTAATGTCACAACTACCCCCAGGCAAAAGAGGATATTCACCGGTCCCCTTCTCCCTTTAAATATTGTATCAGACATCCATCCTGAAACTAAAGAGCCAAAGAAGCCTCCAATTTCAAACCAAAATACTCCAGAACCTGCCATCATTAATGTGTATCCTTTCGATTCTATTAAATAGAGCTGTATCCAGTCATTGATCGATTGTCTAATAATGTATACAAAAAAGAAGGAGATTGCAAGAACCCAAATAAATTTATTTTTTAATACATACTGGACCAAGAGTTCTTTAGTAGAAGGATAGTGACCTGCATCTGTCCGCTTTTTCCCTATTTTAGAAGTGGCATAATCACTGCGAAACTCTTCAATAGGGGGAAGTCCCAAAGACTCTGGCTTGTCGCGAAGCCGATTCATAATAAAAAAGCCAATAAGCATCGCTAACATTCCAGGCAGATACAGCGCAAAACGCCAGCCAAGCCATTGAATAGCAAGAGCTACAATAAGAGGAATCAGAGCCCCTCCTACATTATGCGAGGTATTCCATACCCCCCACCACCTTCCTCTTTCTGTTTGAGAATACCAAGCAGTGAGCAGTTTGGCACAAGGGGGAGCTCCCCAGCCTTGAAAAACCCCGTTGCATCCAATAAAGATAGCAAAGAGCGGAATAGTAGAAGAGAGCCCTAAAAAGATATTGCAAAACCCTGTTAAGATAAGACCAATCGCCATAAAAAAGCGGAGGTTGGTTTTATCAGATATTACCCCTCCTAAAAATTTGCTAATTGCGTAGCTAATCGCTAAAACGCTTCCCAAGAAGCCAAGCTCAGCTTTTTGAAATCCCATATCTGCAATAAGCGCAGGCATAGTAAAAGTAAACGCCTTCCTGGTAAAGTAGAAAAAAGCGTAGCCGATATACATGCTGTAAAAAACGCGCAGGCGCCAATAGCGGTACTTTTTTTTGATTTCAGCTTCATTTCGAATAAGCTCAGAAGGGGAGTCGGGCTTAAAAAGATGAGGGATTTCCACTAAAAAATAATCCTAACTACGTTTTTTAAGCACGTTTAAAAACCTGATTTTAATTCATAAATCAACGATCAAAAGCTTAATGAAACGTGGCTCCTATTGTCAATCCATTTTCCTTTTTATACTGAATGTTCGGTATATGCTCACAAAAGCAATCAAGTTCTTTCCAATTTAATAAACCTAATGTATATAAAAAAAATATCCTGTAGCTATTTAATTGTTTAAAAAAAAGAA
>JACPWA010000060.1:0-10481 GCA_016191565.1 Simkania negevensis
ACACAGAAAAAACAAGACTGTCTAAAATGGGTCTTGGAGCTTCAGCCACCGTGGACTTTAAGAGGAATTTAGATGCTCATCAACTACGAGTATAGTTAGGGGACCAAAGCGCTAAGAGCTGGCAAATAGAGTGTTGGAATTTGCTCCTCTTAGGTGACGGACCCACCTTAAGAATAAGGTTGAATAAGCCATTCCTCTGCCCTTTGGCTTGAAGCTCTTTTCTTTCACAATAGACTTCTTTCGAAACGCGCTTTGTTTGGAAAAATGGCAAGTTTTAGACAGGTCTTAAAAATGACTTTGAAGACAATGTGGGAACACATGGCTGAAAAAATCGGTTTTTAGAGATGGCAAAAATCGCTATCTTGGTAAATAAATGGAGTTTCGAAAGGGGCCTAATATAAGAATACAAAACGGATGTGGTGTAAGAAAAACACTTTCTAAAAAAGAAGCCTCAACCTGGCATTTTTTTAGACAAGATTGCTTTAAGGCCTTTAGTTACAAGGATATTCTCTTATCCTCAGAGGCTTAAGCAAGAAGTTCAGTCTCTTTTAAAAAATAGCACTTTAACTATTTCTTTCGCCCTACTTTTCAAGATTGAGGTCTCGTATCTTGCTTGCTATCAATGGGCTTAAACCAGAATCTATGTTTTTAAGAGCCTAGCTCTTTATTTAAAAATTTCTTATATTGTCTGTTTAATTTTAATTATTGAAAAAAAATAAAGTAAATGCTATAATTATTCTAAATTAAACCAAAAAAGGAGTTTATATGGTTGAAGCAGTTAGTGGATTCCCTGAAGTAAACGCAACTAGCGTTTTTGGCGGCACGCCTGAAAAAGTTTCAGACGTAGGTTCTTCCCAAGACGTAAGCTCTTCCCAAACAATGTAGAAAGAGGAAGCTGGTGTAAGCAACTTAGAGAACCCAAACCAAAAATGCCGCAACCGAGCGACCTTAAGGAAATTTACCACAGAATCGAGGGCTCAGTCAATTCCAGAAAACAATAGAGAACCGTTTGAAGTTTCTTTATGGAATAGGGTGCTTACACAATTAAAAGCAAACCCGAGCTCCCTTGATCATGTAAGTGATAGATTAAAAAAAGAGCTGGGGTCTCTTAACCATGTAAGTGATGGATTAAAAAAGGATAAGGAATTTATTCTTCTCGCAATAAAGCAAGATCCCTACGCTCTTTATTATGCAAGTGACGAGCTAAGGGACGACGAAGAAGTTGTTATGGCCGGAGTGAAGGAATATGGTCTTGTTTTTGAGGCTGCGAGTAACAGGCTAAAAGATCAAGAAAGTACTGTTCGCAGGGCCCTTCGGGAGCAAAATAAAAATACACATATAGATTCTGCAGAAGTTAAAGAAATGACAAAGGCACATATTATTAAACATGCAAGCAAAAGGGTACAGGATGTACTTGCTTTAGAATCGCAAAATACTACAATTGTTCGTATGACCCGGGCCTTGTCGCGTAAATGAAAAAAAATGCGAATGGGAAAGTTGCCGCTTAACACATAGAGCTATAAAGTTTTAGTTTGCAGACCAAACTTTGGAGCAGACTATGGCAAACAACTTTACTTACCCCATTCGCAACTGGGCACAGTATAACGGGATGAAAGGGCGGAATAAAGCCCTAAGAGCAATTAAAGGCCTTGAAGGTGGTGAGGAAGGATGAAAGCCTTGGAAAATGTTAATTAGATTCCTTAAATAAGGGGGATTTACGCAGCGGCCCTTGAAAAATTGAACGAAGGAAATAGGCAAAGCACTGTTTTCGAGCGAGATTTTGCAAGGGATATCCGTAAGGACCTTTATAATCAACAGCTTTAAAACGAAACTCGCATTAAATAACACACACTTAACTTCTTTACTGCATGGAATGGATCACTTCTTTGGCTTCGATAACTTTCATGTCTGGAGGCAACCTCAGCTTAGGAGGCTTTTCGGAGATAAATAGTGCATAATGGACTTTAAAAGAAGAAGGGCGGGGTAGAGGGGGAAGACCTTTTGCTTTTAATTCAGCCATAGCTTTATGAATCCATGCTTCTGAAGGCAGCTTAGATATCCATTTGGCTTCTCCAATAAGTATTGCATCTCCTCTTATGGATTTTGCTACGATATCCCATTCAGCACTTTGACCTTGTTGCCAATAGCGGCTAGCTTGTCCAAAAGGAGGAAAATCCCATTCCTGAGAGAGTGGCGGAATTGCCTGACGACAAATTTCTTCCCACGCATTTGAAAAAAAATATTGCAAGTTTTCCTTCAGCCATTTTTGTCGATTGACGGCTGTAGTCTGTGCGAAATGGCTGCGGCGTGATGCTACGATATCGAACCAAAACCTTATAAAGGGATCTTTTATCTTATATAAAGTGCGCTTTGAATGGTGCTCCTGACTGCCGTAAGGGGTCTCGCGTAGAACCAGATCCAGTTCCAGTAACCTTTGAATAGGACGTCCTAGGGAGGTGGCCATCTGTCCAGTCCGAGCAGCAATTTCTGATAGGCGATGAGCCCCAAGGCCAATAGCGTCTAGGATAGGCCTTAGACTAACTGCTATAGGAATTTCTTCTTGGAGTAGGCGATTAGGCTCGTCATTTAAAGGACCCATAGGATCAAGCACAATGCTGTCTATACATTCCAATAATGACCCACCGTTATTTTTCACGAGTTCCCAATATTTGGGGATGCCTCCCCAGACAGCATAGAATTCGATCTGCTGCTTTGAGTTTTTTAGATCCAAAGCATCGTTAATATATCCGACTGAAATAGGCCCTAGTTTGATCATCTCATCAGCCCGTCCATAAAGTGGTGCAGAAGCATCTAACACGGCGCCTTGCATCATCCGTTGACTAGATCCACAGAGTGCCAGCACCATCTTTGCGCGCTTGGCATCGATATCCAGAAATCTTTGGAGGACGCTGGGAAATTCAGGAGATGCAGCAATAAGGTAGGGCAACTCGTCAATAATAAGAGGGCCGCGCCACCTTGCGTGTATAGCGTCCTTAACAAGCCGCACTAAAAGGGTTGTCCAGTCAGGGTAGTCTACAGAGCCGAAACCGGGAAGAGCTTGCTCCAAAGTCATTGCAAAGTATTTCCTTTGAAGAAGGGGGGCTGATTCATCTGCTGTATAGTAAACTCCCTTGTGTTTACGAGCCCATTCCAGTAGTAATCGCGTTTTTCCAACTCGTCGACGTCCCCATATGACAGCCACTCCCCCGTCTGGAAGCTTCGTTATGTTATCTAGGCGGGCCATTTCTTTTTTTCTGTTGATGAATTTCATTGCTTTACCTCAAAGAGGTGGAGTGTCTTGATCATTATTATGCACGGGAACATTATGTTTTCAAGCATAATGATATCGTTAAAAAGATCTAAACTACGAAACCTCTTTGGTAAAGTTTAAAGATAAGTACAACCTTAGCAAATAGAAAGCTTTAAAAAAGGGTCGAGGTTGTTTTTCGATGGGGACGTTCCATAAGAGGAAGGATACTTTCTAGAGGAATTTCTTCGATTTGGTAGTTTTTTGAAAGCGCGGCTTTGAGAAGAGAGAAAAAGTGTTCTTGTGAAGGAAGATACTCTTTTAAACGGCAGAGAAACTCTTCATGAGAACGCCCCTTTCGGTAAGAAGGGGCTTTTGGGGGATGAAGGAGAAGATCCATCTGCTTCTTTTGAAAGTCCCATAGAAAGGTAGTGTGGTGGACAAACGAGCTTTTTCGGATGTACTGCGCATTGCCACCACACTTCTGGTTTCCGATTACGTAATCATTTTCTTTAAGCTGAAAAGTGGGAATAGCAAATGCTTTTTGGTAAAACTCTTCTGACCAGCGGAGGATCGGCTCAGGGTAGAGAGGAAGTGGGTAATGCTTTTTTTGGAAGATAAAGGAAACAAAAAGGGTATCAAAGTCAACAACTACTGTTCCTCCACCGCTAAAGCGCTTAATTACAGGAAGGAGAGAGAAGGAGTTTTTCTCCAGGTTAATTAACTCTTCTACTTTACCAGAAATCCCCATCACAATTGCAGGGGGAGATCCTTCATTAAATATACACCAATTTCTTTCATCTGTACGCAAGAGGAGCTCTTCTATTTTAAGCTGCTCATAAATAGGGTGGGATCTAAGATGTAGGAGATGAAGTTTTGGCTTATCCATTAGTGAGTCTTTTAATCTCTTCCACTTTCACTGCGCGAAACTTCACCCCTTGCACAGAATTAATCTTAAAAATGATCATCGTCCCTTCACTCATCACCTTAAGATCGAGAATTTCGGTAATCACCGATCCATCTTGCAGCTCCATTCCGATCTTTCCAGAGGGGGTCATCTGTCTTAAATAGCCGAATGCTTCTTGAAGGTCTTTAGCGCGCATGGCAGAGGGGATGAGCATCATTTCATTACCCCCAGTGCCTCCCCCTTCTTTTGACATTTCTGCTTTAGCTGCTGCTGCTTCTCCTTCCACGGTTTTTTGCTTGTCTGCTGTCCCTTTAGCTTCAAAGTATTTTGTAGGGGAGACAGAATTTGTTGGTCCTTGAGCAAACAGGGTAAGAAAGGGGAAAATAAGAAGGAATTTAAGTTTTTTCATAAACAATAATATGGTCTCCTTTTTTTCTTGCTTGGTTAAAAGCCTCTAATACCCATTTTAATAACTCATTAAAGTTAGAGGGGAGGCTTTTATCTTTGACTTGTTCTAAATTGACGATCCCGATCGACAAGGTGAGGTGCGAGCTGATACCTCGAATAGGAAGGGTGGTATTTTTAATCGAATCGAGAAAACTTTCGGCGATGAGATGAGCTGCTTTAGGAGAAGTTTTGGGAAGGAGAATAAGAAACTTGCCCTCCTTTTGGGTGAGAAGGAGATCTTGCCCTCGAATAAGATTTTTTAGAAATTCTTGGGTGAGCCTTTCTACCTCCTCTTCCCCTGTTTTACCTCGCTTCTGTTTCACCTCTTCATATTGATCAATCCCAAGCATCATAAAAGCAAGAGAATTATTGGCTTCTTCTGCTGTTTTAAGCATCTTGGTAGCTCTATCGTCTACTACAGCCCAACTCCTTTTTAGAGAGGAGGAAAAGGGTGTTTTGGGAACAAGGGTGGATATCGTTTTTATTTTGCCTTTGACTAGCTCCTTTTCAAAAGCCTCTTTGAGATGGCTTTTCACCTCTTCTTCTTCCAGAGGTTCTTGCAAGCAAGCAGTAGCCCCAGCGCTGATAAGAGAGCGGATATGGGAGCGTTTTAAGGAGTGGATGATAATGAGAAGGGGGATGCTTTCGTGATCCTTGAGGCTGCGCACCTTTTCACAGAAAAGCTTTAAGTGTACATTTTCCATTTCCTCTTCTACTACCACCGCATCGATGGGGATTTGGCGTAGCACAGAAAGAGCCTCCTCTTCCGACTCTTTTACAATAAGGAGCCAATCAGGAAAACTTTGAAGCACCTTTTGAAAAAAAATTTGAGTAGAGTAGGAGTCAGAAAAGAGGAGGAGAGTTTTTGATTCTTTTTCAACTCCCATAGCCTACCCAGATTTTTTAAGAGTTACCATTAAGAGGGAGATATCAGCTGGAGTGACTCCTGAAAGACGAGAAGCACGACCTTTATTTTCTGGTCCAAACCGACGCAGTTTTTCTATAGCTTCTTTTGATAGCCCCACTACTTTCGCAAAATCAAATTTACTGGGGATGATGATATTTTCTAAGTGTTCTAGTTTTTTTGCTTCCCTTCTTTCCCTTTCGATATAACCAGCGTATTTTAGATCGAGTTCAATGGCACTGTGGACTTCAGCCCCATAGCTGTATAGTTTCCCTGGAAATTCCTTAAGAAGGCTGCTATAAGTGACCTCAGGGCGGCACAATCTTTGGGCAAGGGAGGAGGACTTGCCGTCTAGATGAACATGGGTGTTTTTGAGCATCGAGATACCCTCAGTCATTTTTCTTTTTTTCTCATTATGTGCCTCCTCCTCTTTCTTTCCGATCAGGCCAAGTTCTATCCCATAGGGGCACAATCTAAGATCGGCATTATCTTGTCTCAGAAGAAGGCGATGTTCTGAACGAGAAGTAAACATCCGGTAAGGCTCATCAAGCTCCTTCGAAGTCAAATCGTCGATAAGAACCCCAATGTAGGCTTCCCACCTCTTTAAAATAAAGGGGGGTTTTTCTCTCATTTTTAAAACGGCGTTAATTGCGGCCATGAGCCCTTGCGCCCCTGCCTCTTCATAACCAGTTGTCCCGTTGATTTGTCCTGCAAAATAGAGCCCCTCTATTTTTTTTGTTTCTAGTGTAGGGAGCACTTGGCCAGAGATCACATAGTCATATTCAATCGCATAAGCAGGTCGCATGATCTCTGCTTGCTCTAATCCTGCAATCGTGCGGATCATCTCATACTGAACATCGATAGGCAGCGAGGTAGAAACCCCATTTAAGTAGTACTCTTTTGTATGAATACCTTCTGGTTCTAGAAAGATCTGATGTCTTTCTTTATCTTTAAAGCGGACTACTTTGTCTTCAATTGATGGGCAATACCTTGGTCCGACCCCTTGGATTTTTCCCGCATAGAGGGGAGATCTTGAAAGGTTGCTCAGTACAATCTCTTTGGTTTTTTCGTTTGTGTAGGTGATATAGCAGGAAGCTTTAGGCAGTTTTCTATCCTGCGACTGAAAGGAAAAAAAGACCCCTTCATCACTTATCTGCTCTTCACATTTGGAAAAGTCGATCGACCTTCTGTGAACCCGAGGAGGAGTTCCTGTTTTTAATCGAGCAAGAGTAAAGCCAAGAGATTCTAGAGAATTGGAAAGCTGGTTAGAGGGTTTGTCTCCGGCGCGCCCTCCTGCATAGTGGGTCATTCCCACGTGAAGGAGCCCCCGCATGAAAGTGCCGGCGCAAAGAATCACCGCATGGCCCTCATAAAAAATCCCATCTTCAGTTGAAACACCGCTCACTTTCCCTTTCTCTTGCTTAATGGCAATTGTCGTCCCCTGCTTAAGAAAAAGATGAGGGATTTCCTCAAGGAAAGACTTCATCTCATTTTGGTAGGCGTGTTTATCGACTTGAGCACGAGGAGACCAGACGGCAGCCCCTTTAGAAGCGTTGAGCATCCGAAATTGGATCCCTGTCCGGTCAGCGATTTTTCCCATCACTCCACCAAGAGCATCGATTTCCCGAACAATATGCCCTTTGGCGGTCCCTCCAATGGCAGGATTGCAGCTGAGTTTGCCAATGGTATCAAGGTTCATCGTCACAAGAAGGGTGTCTGCTCCCATTGTGGCAGCAATGTAGGCAGCCTCGCATCCAGCATGGCCGGCACCAATGACAATGACGTCAAATTTTTTAGGATATTTCCACATCAGTGGAGAACTACTTAGGTTTGTGACGATCGCGACGTCGCCGCTTTTTTCTCTTGTGTCTAGAAATTTTTAGACGGCGTTTTTTCTTAACAGATGACATAGTTGAACTCGTTTTAGAATCTGCATGCAGTTTAGCGTTTTCGTGAGAAAATGTAAAGAGCAGGCAATTTAAAAAAAATCTACACCGTTTGAAGGAAAAATGCATCAAACTCGCAGAATCTTGCTTTTTTATGTAGATTCTGCGACATATAAAAAGAGGAGATAATGGAACAGATTTTTGGCAGACTACGAGAACTTAAAATCCTATATTTTGAAACTATAGACGTTAGCTTGGCCATGGGTTGCCTTTTTTGATTTAGAAACGTCTTGGAGAGAAAGCACTAAAAGCCCCTTTGCTTTCCTCTTCCTCTTCCGGGGAGCTCTCCCCTGCATAATTACAAAACTGGGCAAATTCTTTCCGATAGATCAGCTCCACTTCCCCGGTTTGACCATGCCGGTTTTTTCCTATGATCACTTGAGCTAGTCCTGGTTTATTTTGGGGGTCATAATAATCTTGTCTTAGAAGAAGCATTACAACATCTGCGTCCTGTTCGATCGCTCCCGATTCTCTAAGATCGCTCATCATTGGCTTATGCCCTTGCCTTTCCTCTACCTTGCGGGAGAGCTGAGAGCCACAAATCACAGGAATATTGAGTTCTCGGGCGAGGTTTTTTAAATTGCGAGAAATTTCAGAGATCTCATTTTGCCTATGTTCTGCATTTCGGTAATTTCCTGAACCAGAAAGGAGCTGGAGGTAATCGATGATAAGAAGTTCGATCCCATAGGCCTCTTTCATCCGGCGGGCCCTGGCTCGAAGATCACTTACTTTAAGTCCTGGTTAATCATCGATAATGAGCTTTCTTTTTTGCATTTGATTGACCACTTCGACAATCCGCTGGTATTCAGAGCCGTTACCCGCGCGTTCGATTTTTGACTGATGGCAAAGAGCTTTGCCTGTGCTTCGTCAAGGGAGGCATGTACGTCGCGCGGTTCATCGAGCGCCTCCCTTTCGATCTCTTGAGCAGCATTGATCATGCCGCGAAGGAGCGATTTGTTTTTGACCAGTTCTGCGTACTCCTCTACAAAGACCGCTGTTCCTGCATACTGGGCTAGGGAAGTAAGATAGGCCACTCCTCCCGTTTCTTCGAGCTTATCGATCCGTTTAAGCTCTTCAGCAACGAGGTGCACATCAGCAGGCTTATCGCTCTTGAAAAGCGACTTGAGGACATGAAAAAGGATCTGGTGTTCGCTATAATAGAAATCATGCTCATCAAGAAGATCGCAAGCGGTATTTAGGCTATGGATCTTGGTGAGCATCGAGCCGAGAACCATCATCTCTGACTCTTTAGAGTTAGGGGCTGTTTTGATTTTTTTTTCTTTTTTTTCTGCCATGGGAACGAAGAAGGTTGTTTTTTCTTAAAATAGAACTGATCCCTTTTCTGAATCAATCAATAATACCGAATGCGATTAAAAAGTGCAATTTTAAGCATATCAAAGTTCGTGGGAACGATAGATTTAAAGTTCTTAATATTAGAATCATAATGATATTTAAGATCATCTCTTCACGAGAATTTTGACACGCTTAAAACTACAATGCTCTAGCTCTTCTCTTTGGGTAAGCTAGTGCTCCATTTCAAAAGTTTTTGACGTTTGGGCTGATGTGAAAGTTCCCGCGGTTTGCCGATCGCATAAGCTAGCTGTATTAATTCAATACAGCGCGCTTTATGATCGACAAGCCCCGGGGCTTTGACACAGCCAAAACATTAAAAACTTTTGAAACGGAGCACTAGTGCTCTATAGCAGAAATTTTTGATGTTTAGGCTGGTATGAAAACTTTTAAAATGGGCAAGCTCTGGGGCTTTGACGCAGTCTAAACACCAAAAATTAAAGTTACAGAGTACTGGAGAAAAAGTTTATGATGTTACTGAAAGGAAAAACAGCATTAATTACTGGGGGCACCTCAGGTCTAGGCAAAGCAATTGCTCTCCTTTTTGCAGAACAAGGGGCTCATGTAGCGATTTTTGGGACGAATGTAGCAAGAGCTAAAGAGGTAGCAGAAAAGTTGCAAGAGGTGAGAGCTTCTTCTGATCAAAAGGTGTGGTTTGAGACAGTGGATGTTTCCAAAAAAGAGGAGGTCTCTGCAGCTGTAGAACGGCTTGTGGCTACTTGGGGAGATATCGAGATCCTTATCAATGCTGCTGGAATTACCAGAGATAAGCTTTTCTTAAAAATGGCAGAAGAAGATTGGGATCAGGTTATCAATACCAATTTGAAATCGGTTTATAATCTTTCCCATGTTCTTGTCCGTTCGATGATGAAAGCAAAAAAAGGAAAGATTATCAATATTGCTTCTGTCATTGGACTCACAGGCAATCCTGGTCAAGTAAATTATGCTGCTTCTAAGCTTGGTATAGTGGGCTTTACAAAATCTCTTGCTAAAGAGCTAGCTTCGCGCAACATCTGTGTAAACTGCATTGCACCAGGGTTTTTTAGCACCCCCATGACTGATAAATTAAGCGATGCGCAAAAAGAATCTATTCTGCAGAGAGTTCCTATGGGAAGATTAGGAGATCCAAAGGATTTAGCCCAGGCGGCTCTCTTTTTAGCAAGTTCAATGTCAGATTATATTACAGGAGAGGTCCTTACCGTAGATGGAGGGATGCTTGCTTAGATATTTTTACAAGAGACTTATTTTCGCAGTTTTTATAAAATAACAACATGTTCATGTAAATGATGAAACTAAAAGGAAAATGACCCTATGTCTTTAGAAAACGAAGTGATTGATATTGTGGTGGAACAATTAGGAGTGGACGGAGGAGATGTCTATTTGGATAAATCCTTTGTTGAAGATCTCAATGCTGATTCTCTTGATTTAACAGAGCTCATAATGACTTTTGAAGAGAAATTCGGTTTTGAAATCTCAGAAGAAGATGCCGAGAAATTAAAAACTGTAGGTGATGTAGTGAAATACATCGAGTCGAAAAAAGTCGGTTTTTCATCTCATAAATAACTTCAAATAATCGAAGTTCGGAAGGGGTGTTTTTCTTTGCAAAAACGCCCCTATTTTGCACACTGTTTTTTAGATTGTTTCTTTTTGCATGAGAGGTGCTCTTAACATGACAAAAAG
>JACPWA010000060.1:10512-14748 GCA_016191565.1 Simkania negevensis
AAACATGAGGCAATCGGGTAGAGATAGCTCAGCTTCATCGTTCCTATGATCCCTCCCAAAAGAGTTGCTGTGACTGTTCCTGTTGCTAGAAAGGACTGGCTGATCCCTAGAATTTTACCTTGCATTTCTTGGGGAGAGCTCAGCGAGATCCAATTGAGAATATTAGGCCAAGTAATAGAGGAAGAAAACCAGATCAGCGCAAAGACAAAAGCAAACCAAGTAAAGGAAGAGGTTAAAAAAAGGATGGCTAAAAATAACGTTTCGATTCCAATCGACCACTTTACAAGAAAATGAGGATTGTATTTTTTGATAAGAAGGCTATTAATGCAATAACCTCCAACTATCCCCACAATCCCATTGAACATCTGCGCCTTATTTATTGCGTTTAAAGAGATCTTAAAGGACTGAAGGCTATAGGGGCCAAACCATTGATAAGCAAGGCCCCAGCCCAAGGTCCAAAACATAAAAATGAGATAGAGAGGGCGCACGGCTTTTATCTGAAAGGCTTGATAGATGTGGCGCATTCCCTCTAAAAGGCTCCATCTGAATTTTTTTTGGTGAGGAGTAGTTTCTTCAAAAAAAAATACAATAGCTAATAAACTTAAGGCAGATAGTGCTGCTGTTATCCAAAAAGGGAGGGAGGAGGTAAAGTAGGGGGAGATTTTCGGATTGGAAAAATATCCTCCTACTAAGATAGCGATTGTCCATGCTATTCCTGTAAAAACAGAAGTTAATGCAAATCTTCTTCCTCTTATTTTTTCGTCAGGAGTTAAATCGACAATGCTCGCAAAGCAGATACTCATATTACCTGCAAAAAACCCTGAAAATAGGCGACTAAAAAGGAGCCATGGGTAACTATGAATGGTAATGGCCCATCCGGAAAAGAGATATCCCAAAATAATTCCTCCAATGGTGACATAAAACCCTTTTTTTCTTCCAAACTGGTCAGCGATATCTCCTATTAAAGGAGCACCGAAAAATTGTCCGGAAGGGAAACCTGCTAGGACAGTCCCTAGCATTAAATTGCCGGTTGGAGAGCTTCCATTGTGTGTTATAAAACCATGTTTTGGGTCAATAAAAAGGGGTGAAAAAATGGCAAAAGTAAGGGCAAATCCAAAATTATCAAGAAACATGACAAAGTAGATAGGCCATAGAGGATGCTTTTTTGTTTTTTTTATCATCATATATACCTCCTTGCACGTTTTTAACTCGGTTTACGCAAACAAGTATGTGCCTAGAGGTGTTTTTGTATATACTATTGATATTTCAAATGTATTCCTTTGTGATTAGTATAAACCCTAGGAAAAGCACAAATTCCAAAGAAGAGATAGGTTGCGCTTCTCCTTCCTCTTGCTTTTTAAATCCTCTTTTTAAAGAATAGGCGCAACTTCTATCAAAAAAGTAGCGAATGGAAAAGCAAAAACTCGTCATCATTGGTTCTGGCCCTGCCGGCTATACTGCGGCTATCTATGCTTCTAGAGCACATTTAAAACCCCTTCTTTATGAGGGTTTTTTTACTGGTCCTTCGGGGGGTCAGCTGATGACTACTACTGAGGTAGAAAACTACCCTGGTTTTCCTCAAGGGATTTCAGGCCCTAAATTAATGGAAGCATTTAGGAAGCAAGCCCTCCGCTTTGGGAGCAAGATCCTTACAGAAGATGTGGAGAGTGTTGATCTCAGCAAGGCCCCCTTTAAAGTAAAAGGGGCGAAAAGCGAAGTCCTTACTGACAGTCTCATCATTGCTACTGGAGCCACAGCAAAACGACTTGATGTGCCAGGGACCCGCGATGGAGAATTTTGGCAAAAAGGGGTAACTGCTTGCGCAGTGTGTGATGGGGCAATTCCTATTTTTCGCGATAAGGAACTGTATGTAATTGGCGGAGGAGATACTGCTGTAGAGGAGGCTCTTTTTTTGACTAAGTATGGGAGGAAAATTTATATTGTCCACAGACGAGATAAACTACGCGCTTCAAAGATCATGGCAGAGCATGCAATGCACCATCCCAAAATAGAGATCCTCTGGAACCATGAGCTGGTTCAAGTAGAGGGAGAAGAGGTAGTCAAATCGGTCACACTTCAGGAAGTTTTTACTAAAAAACAGATGAAAAGGGAAGCGGGAGGGGTATTTTTTGCCATTGGTCATACTCCTAATACCGCCTTTCTACAGGGACAGCTCATGACAGACCCAGTGGGATATCTTTTAGTAAAACCTCCTTCCACACAGACCGATATTGAGGGGGTATTTGCTGCGGGGGATGTGCAAGATAAGGTGTATAGACAAGCAGTAAGTGCAGCAGGATCAGGCTGCATGGCAGCTCTCGATGCAGAGCGCTATCTTACAACAAGGGGGCTTAGCGACTAATGATGAAAAATTGTGTAGTGCTTTTTTGTTTATTTCTTTCTGCAAAACTCTTTTCTTTTGAAGAGGAGCCCTATTTAACACCGCTTGCTGAGTTTCAATTTCGTCCTTCTTATACCTACCGCTATTACCCCTCGGTAAATAAGGGGTTTAATCCCTCTTCCTATAATTCCCATGACCAATTTGTTGATCTTAATTTAGGCGTTACTTTTCTTCCCGATTGGGATGTGCAAGGGCAGGTAGATTTTTCCCGTACTAGAAAACTCGATTGGGGGATGATAAGAACAGGTGCGCAAATTCGCTATTTATGCCTCAATGATGTAGGAGGGGACCCTGTTAGCCTTGCCCTAAGTCTTCTCGGTTACTATGTACCTACCCGCGCTTTAGGTGATGTCAGCACTCCCTATCATGCAGAAGGAAACCTCGAACTTGGCGCTGCTGTAGGGAAAGAATTTTCTAAAGTATATGATTGGCTCTATCGGGTTTATGGGTTTTTAGGAGTAGGAGGGGGAAATCAGGGTGCTCTATATCTTCGCCCTCTTCTCTCTTTTGAGTTTCAATATGAAAATAGACACCGTCTTTATCTTTTTTCTGAGGGATATTTTGGCTTTGGAAAAGAGACTAGCGTGAATATTAATCACTTCAAGGGCTACGGAAATATTGGCCACCAGTCGGTCGATATAGGCATTGGCTATGGCTACCATTTTCCTGTTTGGGGCATGTTAAAAATAGACTATTCTTTCCGGGTATATGCCTTTGCTTTTCCAGCTAAGGCGAGCACCTTTACCCTATCTTATCACTTCCCTTTTTCTCTTTTTTAATATCAATGGTATAACCTGCGCTTTATACTAAATGTAAGAAATAGAGTTACTAAACTGGTTCGAATAACGCGACAAATTTGAGAGATCTTTTCGAGCCTCATGTTTTTAAACATTAGACTCCTTTCCAAACTCCATTTATTTGCCAAAACAACGATTTTTGCCATCTCTAAAAACCGATTGTTTCAGCCATGTGTTCCCACATTGTCTTCACAATCGTTTTTAAGACCTGTCTAAAACTCGCCATTTTTCCAAACAAAGCGAGTTTCAAAAGAAGTCTATTTGGTATTACCTTACTTTGACCAGATTGCCACAGCTGTGGCAAAGGTTTTAGAATGGCTGATCGAGAGATCGACTTTAGGAGAGGAAAAACGGGTATTTATTTTTGCAGAAAAGTAGGGGAAAGGGCGTCCTGACTTATCATTAAGGATCTCAATATCTAACCAGGAAAGATGGGCTCCAAAACCCACTCCAAGGGCTTTAGCAATTGCTTCTTTAGCTGCAAAGCGACCTGCCAGTGAGGGAATAGGGTCATGGCAAGCTAAGCAATAGGAGATTTCTTTGTTTGTGAAGAGTTTTTTGTAAAATCGCTCTTTATGACGTTTAAAAGCTTTGCGAATGCGAGAGATCTCGATGATGTCATTACCTACTCCTAAGATCATAAGCAGTTAAAAATTATGATCCTCTTCCTCTTCATACTCGCGTCTGAGATCCTGTTTTTCTTCTCCCTCTTCAAGAGCATTGCAGAAGATCATCCGGCCAGAAGTGGTATGCTTAACAGAGAGTACCTGTGCATCGATTACTTCTCCAATAAAGTTGCCTCCTCCATTGATGACCACCATTGTACCATCATCAAGATATCCAACACCTTGTCTGGGTTCTTTTCCATATCTCTGCACTTTGATTTTAATCATCTCTCCGGTTTCCATTAGAGGCTTAAGAGCATTAGAAAGGGAATGAAGGTTGACAATTTGTACCCCTTCAATGGAGGCCATTTGTACTCTGCTGATATCAGCTGTGAGGATATTTCCGTCGATGAGACGGGCAAGGCGGACGAAT
>JACPWA010000061.1 GCA_016191565.1 Simkania negevensis
ACTGTTCTAAACTGCAGCGAATATTAAAAGCTCTTTCCCATTCTTCTTTGATAAAATGGGCAATTTCGTTCCTAATGGGTCCTATTAAGTAACTGAGAAGGATAATAGGAAAGTCTTCAGGAGACATATTAAGCTCCTTTAGAGCTTCTTTGAATAGAGCTTGAGCCTCTTTAAAATGATATGTAGATAGAATCGAATGATTGACCTGACTATGCACAGGAGGAACAGGAGAAATAGCAAATGGAACGTTAATCATTGCCTTTAATCTTGACCGATTAATCCCTAGGGCAAGCGCTTGACGAATCTTTTTATGATTAAAAGGAAAACACTGGGTGTTAAAGGCAAACCAATAGACAATAGTCCCTGAAACGGCAACACGCTCATCGTTTTTATGTGGAACGAAGGTTGGATCCCATGTTCCCAAGGGAGAGCCAATCCAGTGATTCATCTCTTTTTGAAACATCTCATAGGAGTGATAACGATTGGATTTGAGGATAGTAACTTCATCTAGCTTAACGTTTGCAGCATCCCAGTAGAGTGGGTTTTTTGTTAACTCATACTCTGCATTACAATTATTTTTTTTTAGTTGAAATGCTCCATTGCAAATATAAGCCCCTCTATCTTCAACAATCCAATTCGGGTGCTTTTGATCTATGAGATGGTTGACCGGTGAATAAATAGTATGGGCTGTCAGTTCTAAAAAATAGGGAGAAGGAAATTCTAGTTCTACTTTCAAGATGAGATCGTTAAGAGCCTTAACACCTATCGCATCGGCCGATATAGACCCCTTTTTTGCAAGTTTAGCGTTTATTATAGGATAAAAAAGATAAGCAAAAGGAGTTTTGAAGTTAGGAGAAAGGACTTTTTTCCAGGCATATTCAAAATCGTAAGCTAAGACTAAAGATCCGTTCGACCAAAAGGTAGGACGTAGAGTGAAAACATAAGTTCTTTGGTCTGCTGAGATGTCAACCTGTTTGGCTACTCCGTTTTGCAATTTTCCTTCTCTATTCATTCTCATCAGACCTTCAAAAAGCATCTTCAATATCACCGCCGAAGTCTCATCTCCTCCTATGCGAGGATCTAATGAGACAATGGGATGCTCTATGAAGAGTTTTAAAACCTGACGGCTTTTCATTTTACTTTGCCAACTTTGAAGAGCATGAGTAATCGATTGAGAAAGCTCATGTGCTGTTTTCATGCTAACATTTGCTAAGAGATATCCTAGAAAATAGGTATTTTGACCAGGGATAATAGATGTGGCTATCCTTTGTACTGAGGCAAAAGAAGAAATAGCATTCTCTATATTTTCTTTAGTGGTTTCGTCTGTAACATGGAGCAGGACAAACAATTGCTTGTTATGATGTTGAAATTTTAAAAAGAAGTCAGAGGATGTAGTAAACTGAAAGGCTTTGGCTTCTAAAAATAATTGAAAGAAAATCTTTAAAGATTCTAAAGGAAGTATTGCTTGAACCTCACTGGGAGTTAAAGAATAGTAAAAATTTTCAAGTAGATCAGGTTCTTTTAGGGAGATTTCTGGAAGGGCCTCTTTGAAAGAAGCGAGCACCTCCCTTTGTTTGATGATAATCCCTCCATTATAGTCTCTAAATTCTCCTATGGCCTTTTCTAATATTTGGCTGATTTTTTGACGAGCTAGATAGAAATGCAAAGAGAGATCTATTCTTAAAAGAGAAGGATCTTTTAAGAGTTTGAGTCTAAAGACATTTGCTTCCAGAGGACATTTTTTTCTAAGGTAGCGGACAATCTGACGGCGCTCAGGCAAATATTCCGCATCTGATTGAATCTTAGCAAAGCTTTCTTGAACGCTTGGTTGGCCTACTTTAAGAACTTTGACCAGAATAATTGTAAAAATAACGTGTTGGGAAGTTTGTTGGTCGAACAGAATCATGACTTGGGGTAGGTCT
>JACPWA010000025.1 GCA_016191565.1 Simkania negevensis
AGATGCGCGCACCCCACCAGATTCGGGTAAAAAGATCACGCCCAAGCTCATCAGTTCCAAACCAAAACTTTTTGCTCGGAACTTGGTTTTTTAGGGCGAGATGTGTTTCATAATAGGTATGAGAGCTAAAAAAAGGGATCAAAAAAGCACAAAGGGCCAAGGTAATAAGAAAACAGAGGGCAAATAAGGCAGGTTTATTTTCATAGAGCCTTGTAAATACATCTTTCCAGTAAGAGAATTCTCCCTCTTTCTTTCTTTTTCTTTCTGAAACTAAAGGAAAAGAGACTTCTGCTTGATTCATGACGCTCTCTGCTTAAGATTGAGTTTGATTCTCGGATCAATCAGAGTATAAGCAACATCAACAAGGAATACACTGATGATTAGTAGAGCACTGTAAAAAATAGTCACTCCCATAATTACAGTATAATCGCGATTGGTAATGCTGCTAACGAACCATTCTCCCAATCCAGGAATCCCAAAGATCTTCTCCACAATAAAACTTCCTGTGATAACAGCACTGCTTAAAGGGCCTAAATAGGCCACTACAGGGAGAAGGCTATTTTTTAACGCATGTTTAAAAATGACTTGGAAGCTGCTGAGCCCTTTTGATTGGGCGGTAAGAATGTAATCTTGTTGCAGGACTTCTAACATATTTGCTCGAGTTAGTCTGGCGATAAAAGCAGTGGGAAGAGCAGCAAGAGCCAAGGTAGGAAGAACTGTATGAGCAAAGGTGCCCCATCTAGCAATAGGAAAAAAGGGGAGCTTCATTGCAAAGAGGAACTGAAGGAAAGTGGCTAAAATGAAGTTGGGAAGTGAGATTCCAAGAACTGCCTGCAATCGTTCCAAGTAAAATTCCTGAGCTTAAAGCAAAGAAAAAAGCCTGGATTCCTAGAATACAAGAAACGGGAAATCCCTCTGAAATAATACTATTTACTGTTCTACTTTCATATTTAAAGGAGGGTCCTAAGTTCCAGGTGATGATCCCTTTGAGATAGCGACCATACTGAACATACCAGGGCTGGTCAAGCCCGTAGTGAGCAAACATACTTCTCGTAATTTCTTCTGGAACTGCCTGTTCTTGCATAAAAGGATCACCAGGAGCTGCTTGCATCAAGAAAAAAGTAAGGGTAGCCACTAAGAAAAGAGAAAAAGCTAAAATAAGAAGCTTTCTTAATAAAAATCTGATAATCATTAGTATGGATTGTACCCACTTTAACCTATTCGATATCAAAAATGTTAGATCGATTTGATAATTTTGTCAAAAATAAAGAAAGAAAAGATCTGATTTAAATTCAGTTGCATTTTGGTATAAAACGTGTTGAAATGTGCTAAAAAGGAGCTTTTAATGAGTCTAGAAAAAATTATATCATTACTCGGAAAAGAAAAAGAAGAGCTCTTACACTATCAATGCAAGACAATCTCTTCTAAAGAGCTTCATTTGCCAGGCCCTGATTGGGTAGATCAGATTTTTTCACAAACAGACCGCTCTATTCGAGTACTGCAAAATGTGCAGGTTATTTTATCTCATGGCCGTCTTGGAAGAACAGGATACGTTTCTATTCTTCCCGTTGATCAAGGGATCGAACATAGCGCAGGAGCTTCTTTTGCTCCTAACCCTCAGTATTTTGATCCAGAAAACATCGTAAAGCTTGCTCTGGAGGGAGGATGCAATGCTGTGGCTACAACACTTGGAGTGCTTGGTGCGGTAGCAAGAAAGTATGCACATAAAATCCCCTTTATTTTAAAGCTTAACCACAATGAGCTTTTGAGTTACCCAAATACCCACGATCAAACTCTATTTGCTTCAGTGGAGCAGGCTTATGAAATGGGCTGTAGAGGAGTAGGAGCAACCATTTACTTTGGCTCACCTGAAAGTCGGAGGCAGATCCTTGAAGTATCAAAGGCTTTTGAAATTGCTCATGGTTTGGGAATGGTAACAGTTCTTTGGTGCTATTTGAGAAATCCAGTGTTTAGCACTAAAGAAGTAGACTACCATACAGCAGGTGACCTTACCGGACAGGGCAATCATTTAGGAGCGACAATTGAAGCAGATATCATTAAACAAAAGCTCCCTACCTGCAATGGAGGTTTTAAGGCTTTAAAATTCGGAAAACAAACGGAGAAGATGTACACATCTCTTTGCTCTGATCACCCCATTGACCTTACCCGTTATCAAGTAGTAAATAATTATATGGGCCGCATTGGTCTCATCAACTCAGGGGGGGCCTCTGGAAAGAATGACTTGCAAGAAGCTGTTGAAACAGCGGTAATCAATAAAAGAGCAGGGGGAATGGGGCTTATCTCGGGGCGCAAAGCATTCCAAAAACCGATGTACCCGAGGTCGAGGTAGTGCAACACGTGGTAGATTAAGTCGCGCAAATGACATCTCAGCACCACCACTTGCTACACGTGGTGTTACACCATCTTGTTATGAGTTACTCCAAGTGAGC
>JACPWA010000055.1 GCA_016191565.1 Simkania negevensis
AAAACAGGATTGGGGATTTTCGTAGGGATCCATTTTCTTCATAAATATGAGCTCTTTTCTGAAGAGCATCTATTGCGAGCTTTGCAGAAGATTATGCCAGATCTTCAGCATATAGCTGGAGGGGTATATAGTTTTCAGCAACATAAGGACCCTTTCAAGTTCCTTTATATCGAAGTAGAAAAAAAAGGAGGGCTTCCTTTTTCACTAGTAGAACGAAAGCTATTGAGGCAAAACCTTAAAGAAGTACTAAAAAGGGGGGTGGAAAGGCTTCATCCTTCCATTTTTATGCTTAGCAATGAGGAGGAAATAGTAAAAAATATCCTCCTCCTAAGTCGAGAAATCAGAGTACTTAGAGATCTTCCTCAAGTAATGATCCATTTTGACGAGCAAAGTGAAAAAGAAGTTTCTTTCCAGATTCTTGTTGCTTATCTTGGCAAGAAAGACCTTTCTCTTCTTGATTTTTTTGAGCAAAGTCAAGTTGCCTATCTTCCCCTTCGGGAGCAGATTGTACGTCATCTGAGGAAAAAATATCCGGTTCGGGCTCAATTCTTTAAGCTTACCCTTTCTAAAACTTCTGAGATGCTTAGATCTGATCTTTCTTTAAATTTTTATGCTGCCAGAGAAAAAATATGCAATCTCTTATCAAATGCTTTTGGAGAATTTCGAGATTACAATGGGGGATTAATCCTTAAGCAAGGGGAAACTTTAACGAAGTTTAAAGAAGCCTTTTCTAGCTCCTCTCCTGAACTTTTGGACAATTTTTTTTATGCGATTACCCCTATTGAAGCGCAAGCAACTCTTCCCTTAAATAGCCTTAGTATCCTCTTCGAGCTGTTTGTTGAGGGACAAAACCACTGTCTTTTGCGCAAGAAAGATCACTTTGCAAAAATTGCTCAGTATGAAGGAGAGACTTATGCTTTTTTTAAGATCAAAGGATGCTCTGACCTTGAACAATTTATAGAAGAATTTAAACACCTGCAGAAATATTTAATTTCAGTTCGCCTAGGCATAGAGGATGCAACCTGTCTATGCTATCTCTTTAGAGGTAACGTCATTGCAGAGCATAATCTATTTGTCAATCTCTTTCATCGCGCTATTGAGTCTTGGAAGAATAAAGGTGAAGGTACTAAAACCCTGCGGTTAGCAATTGATGTGAAAATTCTTTCTTTGGATCCTCGTATTCAGGGAGGAGAAGGTACAAAAGTTATTTTGAGAATGCTTTTTGAGGGATTAATGCGTTTTGATCCTTCTGGGCAAGTTATTTTCGGGATGGCTAAGTCGGTGAGGGTTTCTCGCGATAAAAAGAAGTACACATTTCAGCTTCGCCCTGCTCATTGGTCAAATGATACTCCTGTTACAGCAAATGATTTCGTCTATGCTTGGAGAACCCTTTTATCTCCCTCTTTTAAGACCCCTTTTGCTTATCTTTTTTATCCAATAAAAAATGCTCAGGAAATTAAAGAAGGTCGGTTAGATCCTACCTGTTTAGGGGTGCAAGCCTTAGGTAAAAATATTCTTGAAATCCAGCTCGCCTCTCCAACTCCCTATTTCCTAGAACTTCTGGCTCAATCTCAATTTTCTCCTATTCATGCAGCTGTTGATCAACTTCATCCTACCTGGTCAAACCAAGAGGGGATGGAATATATTTGTAACGGGGCTTTTTTACTTCGGAAGAAATATTCTTATCAGGGATGTGAACTAGTTAAAAATCCTTACTACTATGATACAGCAAAGGTTCAAATCGACCGTGTAACAATTAAAAGTGCACTTCTTCCAGAAATTAGAGAGATGTTTATCCGAGATGAGATTGATTGGTTGGGATTTCCAACGGGAGCGATCAGCCTTTCTTCTTTACCATTAACTCACGGAGAAACCCTTGCTCTTCCGAATGATTCTTCCTATTGGTATATTTTTAATACCCAACAATATCCTTTTCATTCAGTAAAAATTAGAAGAGCATTTGCTTCGGTAGTGGACCGAGCACAGATTTTACAGGCTATTTCCCCAGGATACTGGCCTGCCTTTACTCCTGTTTCGCTAAAGCACTCTCAAACTTGCCTTCTTAAGGAAAGCCAGCAAAAGGCGACAGGCGAACGGTCATGGCAGGGGGAATGTACTGTTTAGCAAGATCATTAATGATGAATTTCAAATTGCTGGTCTTGATTGGATTAACCTGACCAGTGACCCAAGCTATACTTTGAACATTTTCCGAAATACAAGCGGTCAGATCAATCTTCCGAGATGGCATGATGAAAAATACGCTGCTCTTTTAGATTGTGCTGGAAAAGAGATTAGCCTTAAAAAGAGGCTTTTCTACTATAGACAAGCAGAAGAAATTCTTTGCGAGCAAGTGCCTATACTGCCACTTTTACGCAGACAGCTCTATTCAATTAAAAAAAGTCGGCTAGAAATTATCAACCATTGTCATTTAAAACAATGGGATTTTAAATGGGCATCTATTTCTAAACTAAAGGAAGTATAACATTATGGTTTCATTAGTAATGATAGATCAACATCAAGAGGACTTGGAAAATTTGGAAAAAGAAATTTTTTCTCATCCCGCTTGGTATGGCCATCTCACTGGAATGGGTTGTGAAGATCTTTTGAGGGACTGTTTTTCTTTCTCCTATCTTTTTCGCAGCGGGGAGGAGAGATTTCACTACTACCTTTCGTTTGTAGTAGAGGCCCCTTTTATTTTCAAACATCAACCCTTTACCATTGCTATGGAAGAATCGAATTTGAAATGGGAGTATCGAAATGGATTCACTAGATGGGCACCTACGTTGGAAGGACTGATCCCCTCTATCATCCATCAACCCTTAGAGTTATGCCTTCCGATCGTCAAATCATAGATAATGGGAGTGATGAAACCTCTTTTTGGAAGGTGACTCGAAAACTTGCTTCTGATTTTTTCTCTATTCTCTTGATCCTACTTGTGGGATCAGGAGTGGGTTTTTTTGAGCGGATCTGTATGGCACGATCCTCTTTGGAAATGCTTCAAGGAGTTGTTCAAGCGATGTGTGCTCTGCAGGTTTTCCAGCTCAGCTCTTAAAGGAGCTGCCTTTGCAATGATAATCGGTCGTCTGATGTTTTGCCTGATCCTTTTTTCCCGATATATAGGGGGTATTTGTAGAGAGAAGTATCGAACAGATCAATGGAAAGTAGAGTTTTTCTCATTATGGAGCTACTTAAAAGTTTGTATTCCTCGCTGCTTAGGGAGAATATGCACATTGCTTGTTTGGAGTGTAACTACCTATTTCATCATCATCAAAGGGAAGGATCATTTATCTATACTTTCTATTGGGTCGAGTTTGATACTTTTGTGCTCTTTCTTTTCAGAAAGCATTATGCAATCTATGACTTTAATTGTTTCTCGTTACTTAGGGGCCAGGAACTACCCTAAATTATGGAAAAGCTATCGCATAGGGTTTCTTTTTACTTTTGTTTTTTGTGGGATTTTGGCTATTCCCTTTTTACTTTTTCCCCGCTTTGTTCTTTCCTTTTTCTTTTTAGAAGTGCCGACCGGTTTTCTAGGCCAGCAGTTAGAATTAACAATTTATTGGATATGGATATGGATTTTGTGTAGCAATATCAGTACACAGCTGATTGCTTTTCTGATAGCTAAACGGGATATGCTCTTTTATATGAGTATCATGCTCCTAACATGGGTTACTTCTTGCCTGCCTGTATATATCTGTTTTCATCACTTAGCGTGGCCTCCTAGTGCCTTTTGGCTTATTCTCATCGCTGACCAATGTATTGTCTCTATTATCTATGGGTGGCGCATCTATCAACTCAAAGTAGCTGAAGTAGAAAAGGAGCTTGTAAACTCTGGGTAGGTAAGAAGCTATATTTTTAGCGGAAGCCTTGTCTTTCTTTTCTGATAGGCTAAAGAGGATAGGAAAACAGTTCCTGCTAAGACCCAAATGATTACCCGAGGGAGATTAAAGAGGGGATAAGGGGATTGAAGTGGTTTTCCGAATCGGCTTCCGGGAGGATAGAAAATGAAGTCGGGAGCACCTCGAATATTATCCTCAGGCACAAACCCAAAATCTCGGCTATCGGCGCTCATCGCGTAGTTATCCCCTAGAACTAGGTAATGCTTTTCTGGAACTTTTATCCCATACTTTTGAAGGAAGGAGAAGTCAAGAGCTCCCTCTTTAGTAAAAAGAGAGCCGTTATCCTCAAAGGGAAAGTAGGGATGATAAGAAGTAGCAGTCTTTGCTTTGAAAGCTTCCTCTTTGAGGAAAGTGATCAGAGCAGGATCTTCCTTTTCCAAAAATTTGGTGCCCATTACGTAGAGATCTCCCTTTCGATAGTAGGCGTAACGAGAAGGGAAGAGGTTTTTATAACCATTTTGCGGCTGATAAAATGTGTTCCACTCGATTCCTAGGTTAAAAAGGAGCGCTGTTTTTTCTATACTAAAAGAGTAGAGGGGATGATTTTCAGGGAGAGATTTCGTGATTCCGCTAAAGAGAACTTCTTCAGCTTTACCATGGTAAAACTCATAAGTTCCATCAGGTACCCCTTTTAATTTTGGTGAAAATTGCACAGGAGAAGGATTGCCGATCCTTCTGGCAATACCGTTTTCCACCTTGAAGCGAGCTGTATAAAGATTTTTAAAGAGGATCTTAATCTCTTTTTCTTGTAGAGGGAGAAGGGAATAACTAAGCCCAAGAGCAGGGCGAAGGCGCCCCATCAGATCTCTTTCCAAAAGGGTCGACGTTATCGAGGGATGGTGCGCGATTTCCAGGTAGAGAGGAGCTAAAGGGAGGGCTTGCGAAGAAAGAAGGGAAGAGGAAAGGAGCTCTTCTCTGCTAAGAAGGCGCACTTTCCCGTAATGTTTAAACCCCCAGAGATCGAAATAATCCTCTATCTCTTGATAAGGAGGGAGAAGTTTCCCTTGAACATGTCTTCCTCTCTCCAAAGTAAGTTGGACTACTGGCTGGTTCATCTGTTTGATGATCACATTTTTGTAGAGCCCCTCTTCTGTTTTTGCAGATAGCTCTAACCTTCCATCAAAGTAGATGTAGGGGACGTGATCAATCTTTTCAAGTAGGAGAGAATTCAGCTCTTCAGAAATCTCCTTTCCATTTTGGTCGATTCCGTAAATTTTCCCCCCATAAAAATAGAGGGTATCCCCCGGTTTTCCAATCAATCTTTTTACATACTGTTTTTTCCCAGGAAAAAGGTAGAAGTAGAGAGTATTAACATCAGCAATATCCATATTTGCCCCAGTAAAAATCAAAGTGCCTCCTCGCTTCAGGAGATCTGGGTCAAATAGGAGATGTTTAGCGCGCAAGGGAAAGTTAAGGCCAAAGGCTGTCTTTGTTACAACCAAACGATCTTGCTCTTTAAAGGTAGGGCGCATGGAGCCGGAGGGAATTTCATAGAGTTCAAACCAAAGCGATCTGATGATCGTAGCAAAAAGAAGAGCAAAAACAAGAGCAAAAAAGGTATCGCGTAAATGGTCAAAGAGGGTTTTTTTCAGCTCCTTTTGTAAAAAACTTGCCCCTTTTTTAGTATATTCTGCTCCTTTTTCTAGATTCTTTTGCACAAGTGCTTCTTGCCACTTGTCTAGACATCCTTTGATTTCCTCACTTTCTTTCAGAGACAATCTTCTTTTCTTTTTTTTAAAGAGGCGATAGACAACAAAAAAGAGTTTTTTACTTTTCTTAATGGAGAAAGGTGAGGTCATTGAAATGTTTGTCTTCATTTATACAAGAAATAAAAGTGTACTTCATGAAGGTCTATTGATGCAATGACCCTATGTAAGAATTCAAGTTTTCCTGTTTTTGCCCTTGTCTTTGATCAAATCTACTTAAAAACTCAGTTTAAAGTGAGTAAAAAATCTCTAAAAACATGAAAAACTTGAATCTCTGGGTAAGCTCATTTCCTGTGGAAAATTTGTTGATAACTTTTTGCTAGCTTAGCGCTTTCTTCTTAGTATTCAAGAGGTTTAGGGAAAAATAAACATACTATTAATATTTTTAAACAAACATTTAACTTATTGATAAAAAACATGTTGTATTGTAATTTGCGAAGATGGTCTTCTTGAGATATGCAAAGGGATATAAGAAAAAAGAAAGAAGACTTTAAAACTGTTTACAAACAGTAGAATCTAGCCCTTTGTAAACGTAGCTTTTGGTATTTCGCCTGCGTTATACCAAAAGCTACGTTTACAGAGCATTAAAGTTTGAAAATAAAAAATAAATATTTAATAATAAGCG
>JACPWA010000026.1 GCA_016191565.1 Simkania negevensis
CCTCCAAAGAAACCTTTTATTCTCCCTTTCCCCCACCCTAAGGTGGCTTCAAAGCCGTAGTCTAAAAACTCCTTTGTAGCCACACCATAGAAAGAATGAAATCGCTTTGTCCCATAAAAATCTTCTGCCCCTATGGCAATTGCAGGGAAATGGGAAAAACCATCTTTCGGAGTAAGAAGACCTAGTTTAATATTTGCAGCTCTATCTGCTAAATCGCCAAATCCCATCGTACCCATTACCGGATCGGGCATCCCTGCATAGACCCTATAATTTAAGCCGAGTTCCACCCGATCAAGAGCTTGAAGATTTGCTCCATAGAGACGATAGGGGGGAAGATAAGTAAAACCTAAAGCGATCATTCCTGTCTCATTCATCCGCGCAGAAGGCATATTGAAATAGCCTCCCATTACTGTATAATTATAATGAAAAGGAAGATGGTCTTTAATCTCTAAATCGACTTGATGAACAAGGGCAAGGTCCTGAAAGAGACGAGATACTTC
This sequence comes from Simkania negevensis, assembly GCA_016191565.1. GTDB lineage: Bacteria > Chlamydiota > Chlamydiia > Chlamydiales > Simkaniaceae > Simkania_A > Simkania_A negevensis_A. Next base: position 501 of record JACPWA010000026.1, read on the forward strand.
CTCTTCCCCTTGAAGAGACAGGAAGAAAAAAAGAGAAAAGAAGAAAGGAGAAAAAAAATAATAAGTTGAGCGCTTCAAAAAACATTCCCAGGTCTACGAGGAAAAAAACAGAATTTTCAAAGAACTGAGTTTAATGCAAGGGCTAAAATATTGTTTTTACTCGCGTTAAGAGTAGGAAAATCTGTTTAACAATTGCAGATAATTGGACAAATCTCTATGCTTTAGATACAACAGATAAAGCCATGAATTATTTACCCCAGTTTCAAAAGCATATCCACAACAATGACTATTCTTCTTTTCTCATCTTATGGGAAGAATATTGTTTAGGGGATGAAGCAGACGACGAACTCGCTTTAATTCTTGAATCAGTAAAAGATTCTCAAATCGCAGAGCCTTTTGGCCGCCAAGTAGAACAGATTCTTTCGTTATGGGAAAAAATTAAAGAAACTGAGCTTGGCAAGAAAATATTAAAATATATCCTCGATCTTCAAACAACCAATAGCCAAACACTCAAAGATCTTGCTATTGAGTATCTTAAGCAAGAATACCCCAATGATCCTCTTTTTAATGAAAAAATCCGTTTTGTCGGCTTGCGGGATGGTAAAAACTTCCAAAAAGGGATCAGCAATTTTATTCTTCTCAGTCACATGAAAAAGGGAAATTTTGTTTTCCATTCTGGTGGATGGGGCGTAGGAGAAATCATGGATGTCTCCTTCCTTAGAGAGGAGCTCAGCATAGAATTTGAATACATTCCAGGGGTCAAAGATCTTTCCTTCCAAAATAGCTTTAAAACTCTCATCCCCCTCTCCCCAATGCATTTTCTTTCTTTGCGCTTTGGCAATGTAGAAAAACTGGAAGCCTTAGCGAAGGAAGATCCCCTTGAACTCGTCCGTCTCATGCTTCACGACCTAGGCCCCCTTACTGCCAATGAAATCAAAGAGGAACTTGTCGAATTTGTTATTCCAGTAAAAGAGTGGACCCGTTGGTGGCAACAAGTGAGAGGGAAAATAAGAAAAGACTCTCTGATTGAAACTCCTGAAGATCTTTCGAATCCCTTTATTTTAAGAGAAACAAAAATTAGCCATGAAGACCAATTACATAAGCTGTTAAAACAAAAGATCCAGCCTAATGAGCTGATTCAAATCGTCTACTCGTTTCTTAGAGATTTCCCCGGCACATTAAAAAATGATACATTCAAAAATCAGCTCATCGAAAAGTTAAAAGAGGCTCTTGCCATTGAAGAGCTCACCGATGCAGCGGAGCTCCAGATACATTTTTTTCTTCAAGATCTCTCTGAAGAAAAAGAGTATCCATCAGTAGCTGAGCTAGTAAAGCGTTTTCCTTCTCCTGAAGACCTGATCAATGAAATCGAAATCGTAGCCTTTAAAAAAAGGTTCCTCGTTGAAGTCCAAAGGCTTCGCAAAGATTGGAAGGAGACTTTCGAAAGCCTCTTTCTAAAAATAGATCAGCATACTCTTCGCGATTACCTCTTAGCAGAACTTCTTAAACATGCAGATGAAGTAGGAATCAAGAAGAAACTAGAAGAACTCCTTTCCTTTCCTAGCCGCTACCCTGCTGCTCTTCCTTGGTATTTTCAAAAGATTATGAAAGAATCTTCTCTTCCTTTTGCCAACCGGGAAGGAAAAAATCGATTTTTTGAGTCCTTTCTTATCCTTCTCAGTATGCTAGAGCAAACTCCTGGACACCGAGACCTTATTAAGAAAATGCATGCTTTTCTCGCTGCTAATCGGTATGCGATCGTGAGAAAAGTTTTCGAGCATGCAAGTAAGGAGTATGTCCAAGAATTTCTTCTCCTCTCAACTAAATGTCAAAGTCTTACTGATCACGATATCAAAATTTTTCACTCTCTTGCTCAAGTGGTGCATCCTTCTTTGAAAAAATTTGGAGAGAAATTCCAAAAAGAAGAAGAAATCCCCATTTGGGCCACACAAGAGGGATATGAAAAAATAAAAGAAAGAATCAAGCAAATTTCTACGGTAGAGACCGTAGAGAATGCTAAAGAGATCGAAGCTGCACGCGCCCTTGGAGATTTAAGAGAAAACGCAGAATTTAAAGCTGCTCTTGAAAAGAGAAATCGGTTGCAAAATGAGCTAAAGCAACTCTCTGAACAATTTAATAAAGCCCAGGTCCTTGTAAAAGAGGATGTTTCCACCGATAAAGTCTCTGTTGGAGTAGTTGTGGAGTTTCAAGGTAAAGCTGGAGAAAAAATAAGCTATACTCTGCTCGGCCCTTGGGAAGCCGATCCAGACCGCCATATTCTTTCTTTCCAATCGAAGCTTGCCCAATCCCTCATGGGCAAACGGGTAGGAGAAAAAGTAACCATCCAAGGAGAACCCTTTGTTATCTCAAATCTGCGCAACTATTTTGACACCTAATCGCGAAGTATAGGCCATTTAGATGGAACTTGTGATCGCTTCAAAAAATCTACACAAAATCAGAGAAATTAAAGCGATTTTAAAACCCTATTTCCCATTCGATTTTCTTTCTCTTTCCGATTTTCCAGAATACGAACCTCCTCCTGAAAAAAGCTCCTCTTTCGAAGAAAATGCTTTCTTCAAAGCAACCTCTGCAGCCAAATTCCTAAAGCGATGGTGCCTTGGAGAAGACTCTGGCTTAGTTATTCCCGCCTTGCAAAACAATCCAGGAGTAACGAGCGCCCGCTATGCTGGAGAGGGAGCCTCCCCCCTGTTTATTAAATACGACGAGAATAAAACCTTTGCTGAACTCGATCAGGAAACTAAAAACAAAATTTCCCATCGAAGAAAAGCTCTTGATAAACTCTTTCCCATGCTCGAACTGTTAAGTCAGAAGAGATAATACTGCACATGATTAAAAATTGCAGCTTTAAGCTGCGTGAAAGCCCTGCGAATTGACGATTGCAAGTTATCTAATATTAGAAATATAAGGTAATACTATTTATCAGAAATAACTTTGTATTTGAGCGCGTGAAAGCGCCAATTCGCGGGAACTTTGAGGCGTTTAAAATTGCAATTTTTAATCATGTGCGGTATAACTCTTGGATTATATTATCGATGGGTACAATCTCTTCTTTAACATTGCAAAAGAGATCGATCCTCTTGAAGAGAATCGAGAAGAATTTATCAAAACTCTTAATGACGAGATCCAAAAACGTAGCCTTTCTGTTCTCATTGTCTTTGATAGCTCTTACGGAAAGGCTTACTCTTTTCCTCCCAAAAAGATTCTAAGCGCTTTAGAAGTGGTTTTTTCTCCCCGCGACCTTTCTGCAGACCAATACATTTTGGAATGGATCAGCTTTCAAGAGAGTCCCAAGCAGATCACTTTGATCACCTCAGATAAAAAACTCTCGCAAAAAGCCTCTTATATGGGAGTAAAGCTCCAAACTATAAAGGAATTTCTATACTTTCTCGCCAGAAAAGAAAGAAAAAATTCTTCCGAGAAAAAAGAAGAAAAGGAAACCAAAGAGGAAAAGGAGCGACTTCTAAAAGCCTTTATGAAAAAGCATGAAAAATAATCAGTGCAGAAAGATCTCTCACACTTGTCACGTTATTCGAACCAATTTAGTATAAATTTTTAGATTCTTTAACCTGCTCTCCAACGTCTAACGACAAATAAGCTGCTGTCTTGCTTTGCCTTTGCTGGGTCATCTACTGGAATTTTTTTCTCCTTTTCTAGGATTTCAAACAGCCTTTCTTCAGATGAGATAATAACAACGCCCCCTTTTGAATGTCTACTTTCGATCCACTCCTTATCGCTAAGAACAATCAGTACATGCCCTTTCCAAACAATCAAATCTAGAGGAGCAAGGAGCTTTAAGATCTCCTTCCCCTTTTTTCCTTGGATAAACACTGATTTGCCAAAGAAAAGAAGTTCTTTTGTATTGCGCGGGGTAATGCCTCCAGTAGCTTCGTAAAGAAGGCCAGAGCAATCGATTCCTTGTAAGATCCAGCGTTTTTCTTCTATACTGCTTAAACTTTTCTCCTCTGGTGGAGGATAGAATGCTTTCATTTCTGGGATCCCAGCAGAATAATTGCCTCCCCAAATGTAGGGGAGTCCTTGAAAAGCTCTACATTGCTTTAACACTTCTTCTCCTTTAGGAAGAAGCAAAGAAGCTTCCTTTGGAGGGTTTTCAAGCAGCTCACCAAAGCGAGAATCGATAAAGAGAGGAGTCGTCGCAGAGTAGCA
>JACPWA010000056.1 GCA_016191565.1 Simkania negevensis
AGGAAAGGAGGAAAATACCAGTCCAATCTACGGGAGTTTTTGTTATTTCTGTCTCCTGCCCTTTCAACATAAAACAGACTAGAATTACAACAACTATCCCCACAGGAACGTTTACAAAGAAAATCCAGGGCCAGCTATAGTCAAAGGTGAGCCATCCCCCAAGAATAGGGCCCATGATAGGACCTACAACCCCCACCATGTTCCAAATCGCAATGGCAAGCATCTTTTTATTTGGAGGGAAGATCATGAGCATCAAACTCATCGAAAGGGGGATCAGGGGTCCTCCTACAATTCCCTGAATGAAACGCATGGCCATCAGCATTTCGATCGAAATCGAGATACCGCAGAAAAAAGAGAAAAGGGTAAAAAGAGCAGTTGAAGCTATCATCACCCGAACAGAGCCAAATCGTTTGGTGAGCCACCCAGTAAGCGGTAAAACAATCGCGTTGCCAACAGTAAACATGGTAATGACCCAAGTTCCATTAAAATCGCTAATCGCCAGGTCTCCAGCGATGTAAGGAATCGCAACATTGGCAATAGAAAGATCCAGTACTTGCATAAAGACGCAAAGCGAAAGAGCAATTGCAGAAATAAAGAGAGAAACCCCTTTTTGTGTCTGGATCATAACTATTATACCCTTTAGAGAGAGATGCCCTCTTGGAGATTCTCTTCAATAATCTGCTCAATGATTTCTTCGATCCCTTCCTGTTGCTTGTGATAGATATTTGTTTGATAGATCGGACGGATCGAAGGGATTAAAGAAAGTCTTTCCCCTTCTGTATTATGAAGATCTACGGTAACTCTCATCGAAAGTCCCAGCCTTAAAGGATATTTTTTGACTATCTGTGGATCTAAAACAATCCGGACAGGAACACGCTGCACAATTTTAATCCAATTCCCAGTGGCATTTTGAGGAGGAAGAGCGGAAAAGGCACTTCCTGTACCAGCTCCGATCCGGCAAGAAGAGGCTTAGAAGGAAAAGCCCACTCCCCTAATTGCCCCCCTCTTTTAGCTACATACCCATTCACTGGAGAAAGAATTCTAGTGCGGTTTAGGTCTACCCAAGCTCTTTTTATCATCTCTTTTGCTTGCTCAACTAAGGGATGGGTTGGAATCCTCGTATTCACAATCATAGCAACGGCCCGATCAAGCGATTGTTTAGAAGCATCGTAGGAGGCTTTTGCCTCATCTAATGCGGCAACTACATGCTCAAATTCCTCTTTAGAGACTGCACCTAGGGCAACAATATCAACCCTGTTTTGGAAATCCTCCTGAGCTTTTGTGCGCATTGCTTCCTTAACAAGGAGCTCTGCTTTTAACTTCTCCACTGTTAAAAACATCTGAGCCACTTTGCGCACGCTTTGCCCAAGCTCTGCTTTTCTTTGCTCAAAGGCAAGGGCTAAATCAGTTTTATCGAGTTCGATCACTACCTGACTTTCCTCCACTAGATCCGTATCATCAGCCCTAATCGAGCTGATGATTCCAGCAACCTGGGGGGTAAGTTCCACCATGTTGCCACTGACATAGGCATCATTGGTATACTCTTCAAAACGCCAGATCAGGAGCCAATAGAAAAAAAGAAAACTAGCCACTATCAAAGTAGCCAGGGCTGAAAAGAGAAAAAGTCTTTTTCTTTTTTTTGCTAATTCACTGCTTGGCAGCGCAGTTTCTATCATTTGCTTTCTCCTTGACAAACTTGTGTGCTAACATAACCTCCTCCAAGTGCTTTCACTAAATAAAGGAGGGACACATAGCGTTTATTTTCAAGATCAACCTCTTTTAATTTTTCTTGTAACAGTAAAAGCTCTTTTTCGATGAGAGCTAAATTACTGCTAATCCCATTTTCTCTTCGAAGACGTTCCAAGTCAAAAGTAGAGCAAGCATTTTGGACTATCTTCATCTGATATTTTTTCTCCACATCCATAGTAGATACAACCTTGAGTCCATCTGCTACCTCTTTTGCTGCTTTAAGAAGAAGAGAGTTGTATTCAAAGACCGCCATTTTAAAGTTTTCTCTACTTTCTCCCAATGCAGCTGTTAATTTTCCACCAGTAAAAACCGGAAGGTGAATCGCAGGGGCTAAAGAACCAAGAAAATTTCCAGGAGTAAAGAGATTGCCCCACGATAAGTTTTCAAATCCAGCTAAAGCATTTAAGTTGATATTAGGATAGAAAGCAGCTTTTGCCACGCCGATTAAATGGGCTAAAGACTCTACATAGCAAATTTTCGCCATCAAGTCAGGACGTCTGGCCAAGAGATTGAGAGGAAGATTATCTGGAATGGGAAACGGCTCATTAAAATAGGCTGTAGCTTTTTGTAGCTTAAACGAAGCATTAGGCCCTTTTCCCATGAGGATTTTTAACATGCTTGCATTCAAAGCCAGCTCTTTTTCTAAGTCGGCAAGGTATTTTTTCTGAGTTAGAAGATGAGTTATTGCTGCATCTACCTCCCGCTTATCTTCTAAACCAAATGAGAAACGTTCCTCCATCAGAAACACAAAAGATCCCCACTGCTCTACCACCTTTTGCTGCAGCTCAAGTCGATTTTGATTAGCTTGGAAATCAAAATAGGTTTCAGCAAGCATGCTAGTAATCATGAGAAGAGATTCTGACATCTCTGCTTTTTCTGCTTTTGCTCTCCCAAGTGCTGCTCGATAGGTATTAAGATTTTTCTTAAAAAGATCGATTTCATAAGAAAATTTTAAAGCGATGTCGACCTGATTGATAACTGCAGGGATCGAGGAAGGGGGGAAACGAAATAACCCTCCCTTAGAAAGATGTTGATAATCATCCACTACCTCAAAATCGATGTTGGGATAGAGAGGTGCTTTTGCTTTCCTCGCTTCAAATTTTACCGCCTGCAGCCTAGCTACAGCAGTTTTAAGATCAGGATTCTCAGCAATAGCTTCTTCCATTATTTCAGAAAGCTGCTGGTCTTGAAACATCGTCCACCAGTTATAGGAGGGCCAATCTCCCTTTGTAAAACTTTTTTCTGCAAGCGCCTTTTCAATGGAAGAGCTGAGATCAACCTCTTTTAAGATTCCTGCGCTTTCCTCTTCCTTTTTAAGTGAAGTGCAGCGCATAAAAAAAAAGAAAAAAGAGAGAAAAATAAAGAATAACAACAATCGCTTCATTAAACGAATATTACTTTGTTTTACTTTATTTTATTAATAGTGAAGGATTCTTTTTATGTAAAAGAAATTGAATAGATCTATCTAAGAAAGTTAATTTTCTTCTTCAAAACGAGCACAACTAATACTAAATGTAAGAAATAAAATGACTAAATTGGTTCGAATAATGCGACAAGTTTGAGAAATCTTTTCGAAGCCTCATGTTTTTAAACATTAGCGAGAAAAGATCTCCCGAAGATGGTATGCTTAAGCGATCCAATTTAGCCATTTTATTTCTTACATTTAGGATAAGGTCAATTTACTTAACTCTCCTCTTTTTTTTGAAAAGCCCTCTTCTTTGATATATCTCCTTAACACATAACAGGTAGTAATTATCCATTTTTCTTTAAGCCGCTTTATAAAATTAGGTTTAAAAAAAATCATTTATATTTTCTTTATAATAAACTACTTATGTAAATAAAAAATCAAAAGAAAAAATAAAAGTTAATTTGAATATTAAATAAATAATTATGTATAATTAATATTATAATAAATTAACTAACAAAAAAAATAACAAATATGTCATCAGAATTATCCCCTATAAGATCAGACCAAGAAGCTCAGCCACAAACCGAGCCGGCTCCCCGCCGACGGAGTTCTAAATCAGCTGGCAGATCGTTCACTGTATTTCCCCGAAGCCCCTTCATGCCTGACAGGCTTAAGCCCTCTTCACAACGACTTCAAGAAGAGCGCTCTGCTTTCCTACAGAAAGTAAAATCACAAAGGCCTCAAAGGGCTCATGACCACAGTGAAGTGAGGAGTCGACGTAGAAGAGAGAGAAGCTTTCCTTCACCTTCATCATCTAGCAGCAGATCTTCCTCTAGCTCAAGCTCTTCATCCTCTAGTAGTAGTTCCTCTTCTAGCTCAAGTTCTTCCTCCTCTTCATCATCGAGTAGCAGCTTTTCTTTTGGTTCAAGCTCCTTTTCCTCCTTACCACCACCTTATCCTAGCTGGGACAATAAAAGAGATAGGTACGTTAGTAGCTCTTTATCATCTAGTAGCTTCTCGCCCAAATCAAGCTCATTTAGCTTAAGCGCTCCTGAAGAACCCCCTAGAATGGTCCGAACTCCGGCCCTACAAAGGGCCCCGGCAGCTTATGGTCTTAGAATGCAAATAGAAAATTATATAAAGCTTTATAGGCAAGCAGCATATATTTATACCTCCGACATGGAGAATGAAGAAGAGTATGAACCATTTGAGCAAGCATATGATCGACTTAAAGATGCGGAAAATGCACTAAATGAACGACTAGCTGCAGAAGGTAGCTTAACTATCTGCGGCCTTTCCTCTATTCTTTGTAAATCAGAGGAGCAGGATAAAGATTGGGATCTAGTAAGATTAACGCAAAGCGAAATTGAAGAAGTTATAAGAGAATTCCGACAAGGTTTTGGTTTAAAAGATAGATACCTAAGGACGGCAACATCTTATTTAAACACCTTTGGTGCAAAATCTTTAATAGTTGAGTTACTAGGCCTTCCACTACTTCCACAACAAATAAGCATAAAAGTAGAAACAACCTCCGGAGCAGATTCCCATAATGGAGGTAAATTTCCCTTATTTGTTGAGGTGTTTGATGCAGAAACTGGAGCACGACTTGGGCGAGCCGTTTATAAGCCACGAAGTGCTGAATCAGACATTGCTGTTATGGAGCTTTTTCGAGAGCTAAATCAAATACCTGGTCAGCCCACTCTCCCCGTACTTAAGATCATTAGCTTACCCAACGGTGATACTCTCTGGGAATTTATTGAGGGAAAAGAATTAGGAAAATCAAGTCTAACCGCTGATCCAGAAGTGTTGAAAAG
>JACPWA010000064.1 GCA_016191565.1 Simkania negevensis
GCGTCTTTTCGCATGGAATCTCGCATTCGAACTCACCGACTTTACAAAGTCGCCTCGCTTTCCATGCTGCATTCCATGCAAAAATCTTGCAGCCAATTGTATCATCCAAAATTTAATCCACTATAAGACGCTTCAAAATTCAAATGCTTTCTATTGTAAGAAAAAGATTTCTTTCCTAGACTAAGATTCAAACCCCAGCCGGAGAAAGCGGATGAATAATTCCCCTCATCATCTTAAACATCAACAACGAAAAGCAATCAGAAAGGCTCAAAAAGAGGAAACCTACCAAACAGATCCTTCCCATATTAGCGAAAAACAAAAGAAAACTTACCTCTCTAAACCGGAAAAAGTGAAACAACAAGAGGGAAAAGCAGCCTCTCAGCATCGGCATCATATGACCTCCCCAGAGGAGGTTACTTGGAAAACAGAACCTCAGCATATCCACTTAGAAGGAAAACATTGGATAAAAACCATCCGAAAAAAAGTTGTCAATGCAGCTGCCCGTTTTCAAAAAAAGCTACAAAAGTTCGGCTTCTTTAAAAGAAAAGGCTAATCATTTATAATCTTTCTCAAGATTCACAAGAATGTATGTTAAGGATTCTTTTTGCGCATTGCTCATATCTCTGATCTTCATTTTTCAAAGATTTCTTTTCACCCACGTCATTTTTTTTCAAAGAGATGGGTAGGAAGCTTTAATTTGCTCTTTAATCGGAATCAAAAATTTTCTAATGAAAAGCCCTATACTTTGATCGAACCCTTAAAAAAAAATAATGTCTCTCACCTCATTGTCTCAGGAGATCTTACTACTACCTCTTTAAAACGAGAATATGTTGAAGCTTCTGCTTTTATTGAAGCTCTTAAAAAAGAGAGGATCTCTACTTTTCTTATTCCAGGAAATCATGATCATTATACAAAAAATGCCTATCTAAAAAAGCGCTTCTACTCCTACTTCCCCGATCAATTCGAAAAAGATAAAAAGAAAGAAACCGCGCATTTTAGCTTAGCTAAACAGCGGGTCACTGCTGCTCTTTTAGGGGAAGGATTCTGGATTGTAGGAATGGATACTACCCTTGCTACCCCCTTCTCTTCTGCCAATGGCTCCTTTTCCCCTGAAATAGAACACGAGCTCCGCAAACTCCTAAAATTGATCCCCTCTAAAGACCAGATCCTTCTCGTTAATCACTTCCCTCTCTTTAAGCATGAAGCACCTCATAGACAGCTCTTACGTGCAGAGCATTTACAAAAACTTGTGGGAGAGTACCCTAATATCCTTTTTTATCTGCATGGGCACACCCATCGCTCCATTGTTGCTGATCTCAGGAAAAACCAGCTTCCTATCGTCTTAGATTCAGGGAGCGCCTCTTATGCTCAGGGTAGCTGGAACCTTTTAGATTTAAAAGATAACAGCTACAAGCTTACAGTATACCATTGGCTTAAAGAGAGCTGGCAAGAGGCGAAAAATTATCAATTTGAGAGGAACATGTGAAAGAAAATCCCCTCAATGAAGAAGAGAAACCCTGGTACCAAGAAGGTCTACGCTTTAAATGCACTGAATGTGGAAAATGTTGCACTGCAGCACCTGGCTTTGTTTGGCTTTCTGAAGAAGATATTACCGCTCTTACCTCGCATCTTGCTCTTTCTAGAGAGGAATTTTTAAAAAAGTACACAAGAGAAGTAGGAGAGCGGATTTCTCTTATCGAAGATCCTACCCATTTCGACTGTATCTTCTTAAAAAATAAAAAACACTGCACCGTTTACAAAAGCCGCCCCAAACAATGCCGCACCTTTCCTTGGTGGCCCTCCCAAATCCTTTCTAAAGAAAGGTGGGAAGAGGCAGCCAAACGTTGTGAGGGGATCAATCATCCAGAGGCTCCTCTTATCTCTCTTTCTGAGATCCAAAAAAATTTGAGCTAAATATTTAGACTGATCATCTCTCTATTTTTTTCAGAAATATGATATAGTGGATTAAATTTTGCATGATAAAATTGGCTGCAAGGTTTTTGCATGGAATGCAGCATGGAAAGCGAGGCGACTTTGTAA
>JACPWA010000062.1 GCA_016191565.1 Simkania negevensis
AAAATAGATCCCGTAGAGAACCAAGGAGAATGCATTTGATGAGGAAGCTAAAATGGCCGAGCACAGAGTAAGAAAAGTCAAAATTAAAAAAGAAAAAGGGTGATTAGAAAGTAGAAGAAGAAAAAAAAATTAAAAAAAACAAAGAAAAAAGATTGACAAGGGCGCGATCAGAGAACTTCTTTCGAAACTCGCTTTGTTTGGAAAAATGGCGCGTTTTAGACAGGTCTTAAAAACGATTGTGAAGACAATATGGGAACACATGGCTGAAAAAATCGGTTTTTAGAGATGGCAAAAATCGCCGTTTTAGCAAATACATGGGGGTTTCGAAAGAAGTCTAATGTAAAAGCATCTTATGTTCAAAAGCATGAGTAATAAAGCAGGCGCAAAAAAGGATAATGCTAAAACAGAAGTTCCTATAAGTTTTCAAGTAGAAGGAGTATATACTCAAATAAGAGAGTGTTTCAAAAGGCAAAAGCGAAGGATTTTTAAAAACATTTTTTAGAATTTTGAAGCTCTCTCTCAATCAAGTCAAAAAATGGGAATTTTGATGATAAAATATCAGGGAATTGCAAAGAGGTATCGTCCCAAACTATTTAAAGAGGTGATAGGCCAAAAGGCGATTGTTACCACATTAAAAAATGCGATTCAGATGAAGCGGATCGTCCATGGGTACCTGTTTTGCGGCCCGAGAGGAACAGGAAAAACTACCTTAGCGCGTTTATTTGCTAAAGCTCTTAACTGCTCCCATCTGCAAGAAGAAGGGGAACCCTGTAATCACTGCTCTTCTTGCATTGAAATCACAAACGGCCATTCTCTTGACGTAATGGAAATCGATGGCGCTTCTAACCGTGGGATTGATGATATCCGGCAGCTCAATGAAACGGTGAAGTATGCCTCTTCTCCTGGAAAATATAAAATTTATATTATTGACGAAGTGCATATGCTTACCAAAGAGGCCTTCAATGCCCTTCTAAAAACTCTAGAAGATCCCCCCGTCCACGTTCTCTTTTTCTTCGCTACTACAGAACCGCATAAAGTGCTTTCCACTATCCTTAGCCGCTGTCAACGGTTCGATCTGCGAAGGATTTCTCAGGAGCAAATAGAAGAGGCTTTAAAAAAAATTGCTGAAGATATCGAAGCACAGATCGAAACAGCTGCCCTCTCCCTTATTGCAGAGCGCGCTGAGGGGAGCTTACGCGATGCACAGTCTCTTCTCGATCAGATCTTTTGTTTTGAACAGACCCCTGTTACAGCAGCAGTAGTCTCCAATGCCCTTGGTCTTGTTTCTAAAGAGATCTTCTTCTCCCTTGATCGGGCAGCAGCGCAAAACAACCTTGCTTTTGCTTTTGAAACAGCAGCAATACTTTTTCAAAAAGGGGGAGACCATAATTTTTTTTTAGAAAGCTTAATGAAACATTATCGGAACCTCCTTCTACTTAAGCTAAGTAAAAACCAGGATCTTTTTCCTTCATTAACACAGCAGGATCTCGAAAAGTACCAAGAAAGTGCCTCTTTCTACACACAGGAACAATGTTTAGATATCTTGCAGTATTTGATCCAAATGCATGAAGGGAAAGCGCACTACTGCCTTAGCCAGCTTCAAATCGAAATGATCCTTCTCTATATTATCCGCTGCACGAAAAAAATCCCCTTGAACTCCCTTGTAGAGAGGCTGTCAGAGTTAAGAGAGGCTATAAATACCCCTTCTTCTCTTCAGCAGCCTTCCATAGAAGAAAAAGCCACTACCCCGTTAAAAAGCGATCCTCTATCTCCTTCAGCGCCAGCTACAATGGAAGATTCTGACATTCAAAAAAAATTTAAGCAAGAAAGAGCCATGTGCTTTACAAGTATAGCCCTAAATGGGGTATTAAAAAGGTGATCTTTAACCCACTTTTTATGTATACTTAAGCAAATAAAGAAAGGAGTTTATGGGCAGCGGCTACTCAAAAATGAAGAAACAGGCTCGAGTTTTGCAAGACCAGCTTGCAAAAATGCAAGAGGAAAGGGAAAAACTCGAAGTAACTGGCAGCGCAGGAAATGGACTGGTTACTGTGACTTTAAATGGGGACAAAGAGCTCAAAAAAATTTCAATTAAACCTGAATGTGTCGATCCTAAAGATATAGAAGGGCTCGAAGATCTCATCCTTGCTGCATGTAAAGATGCAGCAAGCAAAATTGGCGAGGAGTCTTCTACTTCTGGACTTGGAGGACTTTCTTCAGGAAGTCTTCCCTTTGGATTATAAGCTCTTTGAGTATGTAAATAAAGTTACGACATCTCATGCTTTGCAATGCTTTTATTTTTTAATTGTAGGTTCAACCAATAACGAGTGTGGCGAAGTTCTCCAATTTTCACCAACGCTCCTTTGTGAACTAGATCAGCAAACTTGGAGTTGATTTTTTATACACTATGAAATGTAGAATAAGAAAAATCTACAGTTCCAAAGTGGTTAACTAAAGGAACTTCTAGATTAGGTTGCTTAATCACTTGCTCTGATTCATAGTAGAGAGGGAGAATAAAATAATCATTCATTAAGATTCTTTCTGCTTTTTCTAAGTAGCTAAGTCGTTTTTTTGCATCTGTTTCTTGATCAGCTTGATGAAGAAGAAGAGTAAATTCCTCATTTGTCCATTTAGAAAAATTCATCTTTTCCATTGGACTGCGGAAAATATTCAAGGTATAAATCGGATCAGAAACCCAAGCTATCCACCTTAACGCTCCTACTTGGAAATTTCCTTTAATAAGAATTTCAAAAAGGTCAGAAAAAGAGCAAATATTGATATGACACTGGATCCCAAGAGTCTCTTCAATCTGCTTTTTAAAGATAGAAGTCACTTTCTCCTGATATTCAGCATGATAGTGTAGGATAGAAATAGAAGGAAAATCCTCTCTTTTAATTTTTAACTCTTTTAATCCTTCTTTAAAATAACTTCTGGCAAGCATCTTAGATTCTTTCATCAGAGCTTGAGCATCTTCAACTTGAGTATGTGTATGAGGCAAAGGGGAAAAGGCCGGCTCTATTTTTCCTTTAAGTTCATTAATAAATTCCTGCCGAACAGTTGCAAAGAAAAAGGCTTGCCGGATTTTCCGATTGTGAAAAGGATAACAGCGTAGATTCAAAAAATACCAAAACATTTTACATGTAGGGAGATAGTAATTTTCTCTCGGAAATTCATTAAAATGTAAATGTGTCGCACCTAGAGGAGGACCCATCCAATCAAGTTGCCCCTCTTTAAACATCTGAAAGGTTCTCTCTAATTCATAGGCATAAAAAGGGTGAGGATTCTTTAACATAAAAGGGCCATTACAAACAAATTGTTTCCCTTGCTGGAAGGGCCAGTTAGGACGTTTTTGATCAATGATAGAATTTACTGGTGAGAACAATGTATGTGCTGTTAATTCTAAAAAATAAGGAGCAGGATGTTCTAATGTTACTTCGAAGGTAAAATCATCAATCGATTTTATCCCCACATTTTCTAAAGAAGCTTGCCCTTCTTTTGCTTTCTTTGCATTTTTAATAGGATAAAAGAGATAGGCAAAACGGGTATTAAAGCTAGGGGTGAGAATTTTTTTCCAAGCATATTCAAAGTCATAAGCAGTTAACCTCATTCCATTTGACCAATAACTTTTTTTTAATCGAAAAACGTATTTCTTTAGATCATGTGAAATTTCATATGAAAGAGCACAGGAAGGGATTGGCATTCCTTTCTCATTAAGTCTCATGAGCCCATCAAATAGCATCTTATTAATTACGCTGGACTGATGATCTCCTCCTATTCTCGGGTCTAAGAAAAGATCGATCCCTAATGCTAAATTCAGGGCCAAAATCTTTTCCTTTATGTTCCCATTCACCCCTACACATTCGATAAGTTGTGCGCAGAACAATTCCTGTTTTCCTCTGTTTCCTTCCTGGTAGATATAGCCAATATAATGACTCCCTCCCTGACTAAGCTCTGAAAGAATAAGCTTATTGCGAGGGATGTTTTGTCTCTTGATCTCTTTTTCAATCGCCTGTTTTAACTGAAGGTGATTAAAACGGATAAAGAAAAAAACCTCTCTTTCTTGATGATGGAAGCGATGGTGGTAAGGGAGGTCAGGAGACTCTTGAAATAGGTAAAGAAAGAGGCGAAAAAAACTTTCGAGCAGTCTCAATGCGATCGTAGCTTGCACTTCGATAGGGCGCAAGGAGTAGAAAAAGCTCTCCAGCAGCTCTGCATCTTTTTGTTCCATCTCTGGAAAAAGCTGTTTAAACTCAGAGAGGCGCTCCCCCTGTTTGAGAAGCATTCCTCCGTTGTAATCTCGAATCTCCCCAAATGCTTGGGTAAGGATTGCTCCAACCTCTTTTCTAGCTTGATAAAAATCTAAGGAGAAATTTTTTCGTAAAAATCTACTGAGGTTGGGAAGATGAAGGCGAAAAACATTAGCTTCAATTGGCAAACCTGTATTGATGTAACTGACAATCTGGGAGCGATCTGGCTTTAAAGTAAAAAGATGAGAGACTTTTGAAAAAGCGTGAGTAAGGGAGAGGGAACTATCTTTTATGACCCTCAAAAGAATGACATTAAAAGTCACCTCTTTATTATCATGTCTGTCATAGACAATCATCACCTGAGGAAGGTCATCAGCATTCTTGACCTCTTTACTTAGGATGAGAATGCTCCTCATAATCTCCTCCTCATTCCTTACCGTAAAGATTTCAGGAACCAGAGCTTCCACCCTTTCTTTCATTTCATTTACTAAAGCATGTTCGAGATAATCGATCTCATTTTCAGAGAATTCTCCCCCTTCTCTTTTTTCAAATTCTACGTAGAAGGTACGGATAGGACTTCCATGAGGGTGGTAGATATAGGTGGTATCAAGTACCAACTCCGCTTCTGGAAAAAGAGAACGGACTGAAGCAAGGAGATGTTTTTGATGGAAGGATTCATATTCGTGCTTTAAGTTGATCCCTACAACACATCCTAAAATAGACTTGTCTCCAAAAGTAAAGGTAAGGGTCTCTTTAAAAAAGAAGAGTTTAATATGCCGTTTATTTGGCTGAGTACTCACCTGCCAGTTAAGCTCTTTCCGAGCAGCATAAAAAGCAGCTATAATATTAGATATAAACAATGCAGAGCGGCGCTGAATAAATTCGGTTGTAAAAAAGCTAAGACAGCGGTCCATTTCATCTAGGAGACCTTCGTCTTGCTTATGATAATCAACTCTAGAAAGGAGCTCTTTCTGAATACTATTTTCTTTTTCAGAAAGAAAGCTTCTGCCCCCTTTTAAGGAACTGGAAGGAACTTCAGAAGAAAGAAAATCCTCTTTTAGCTGTTTCATTCATCTCCAACTCTACTTACTAATTTTATTGACAAGGTCGCTATATCTCTCTTCAAGAAAGGAGAGAATCTGGTGAGAGGTTTCACATTGGTTAATCTCCCCTTTAAGAAAGGCAACATCCTTACAGGAAAGGGAGGAGATCATTTCTTTAACTATAGGAATGAAACGAGGAGAACAGGAAATACTGCGCACCCCTAAGCTCAAAAGGAGAGGGAGCATAAGAGGATCAGAGGCCATTTCCCCGCAAAGACATATGGGTTTCTTTTCCTTAGCTGCTTGTTCTACAGCATGCCTTATCATCCGAATGATACTAGGGTGATGTGATTTATAATACTCATGACTTTCCTTTGTGGTCCGATCTGCAGCCAAAGTATATTGGACAAGATCGTTTGTTCCGATCGACAGAAAATCACATTCTTTAGCTAAAAAATCGGCAATCATCACGGCAGAGGGGATCTCAATCATAGAGCCAACTGGGATTTTCGCAGGAATGACAAATCCCTCTTGCCTTAAAGCAGATGTTGTTTCTTCAATAAGGTTTTTTGCCTGCATAAGCTCTTGAATATCAGAAATAAATGGCAATAAAATGCGCAAGTTACCTCGACCGCTAACCCGAAGAAGGGCGCGAAGATGGGCAAGGAAAATTTCAGGGTGCTTTAAAAGAAAACGGATCCCTCGACATCCAAGAGCAGGATTGGGCTCAGACTGATGGTAGTAAGATTTTCCTTTATCTCCTCCAATATCAAAAATGCGAAAAGTAAAAGGGAAATCTTGAGTGATATCCATCATCTCTGAGAAGAGATAAAATTGCTCCTCTTCAGAAAAGGAGAGAAGATCTTTTCGAAGAAGGAGAAACTCTGAGCGGAAGAGACCTACCCCTGTCGCTCCATATTGTTTCACTAGGTGCAAATCTTCAATGTTGTCGATATTGGCAAAAATCTCAAAAGGCTCTCCATCTTTTGTCTCTATACTTGCTTTTCCGACCTTCCCCTTTATTCCCTTCCCACTTAAGCTTTTCTTCTGCTTGGCCTTTTCAAGCCTCTCTTCGCAGGGATTAATAATCACTTCTCCTCGGGTCCCATCGATGATGACAATCCCTTTCGGAGCAATGTGAAGCTGTGCAATATCAATATTGGCAACATAAGGGATCCCTTTTGATCTCGCAATCAAAGCAGCATGAGATGTTGCTCCTCCCAATTCAGTGACGATTCCTTCAATTACACCTTTAGATGCTTCAGCTGCATGAGAAGGGCCAAGTTCTCTAGAAACAATAATGGAATGCTTAGGAAGCTCTTTTAATGACATTTCGTTGTCCGAGGAGAGATTCTTTAAGATCCTTTTAGAAAGATCTTTGACGTCAGTGAGTCGTTGCTTAAAAAAGTTGTCCTTAACTTTAGCAAACTCCTTCTCATAATCGGTCATCACTGATCGGAAGACACTTTCTGTGTTTTTCATCATCTGACGGATCTTCTTTTCCATCAGAGTAGTCATCATCGGATCTTCTAGCATTTGAATATGAGAATCGATGATAGAAACTGCCTCATCAGAGCCCTCTTTTGCTAAAAACCTCTGAAGATTATGCAAATCCTCTCTTGAGGAATCTACCGCTTCTCTATATCTAGAAATCTCATGCTCCACTTCAGTAAAAGGGATGGAGAATTCGGGAGCCACAGTATTTTCAAGATCATCGAGAAAGATGAATCGACCTATTCCAATTCCCTCGCTAATAGGAGACCCCTTAAGAATAATTTCACCCTCTCTTTTTTTCATTGATTAACCTTCTTCAAACTCCATTTCAAAAGCTTGAGCTAGTTTTTGGATGATCACTTTCGCATCTACTCCTTGCGCACAAATTGTAATACGCGCATTCTTTGGTGCAGCAAGAATCATAATGCTCATGATGCTACGAGCATTGATGGTAGTTTTCTTATAAGTCAAGGTTACTTTTGATTTACTCCCCTGCAAAAGTTTGGCAATGTAAGAAGCAGGTCTTACGTGAAGCCCTAGATTATTTTTTACTTTTACCGTTTGCTGTAGTTTTTCTTCCAAGATTTTATTTTCCCCTTTTAGCAATCTTTTCTAAGAGCTTTTCGCTAAATTCCTTTGCTGTATGAAATCCCATGTTTTTTAGTCGATGATTCAAAACCGTGGTTTCAATAAGAAGAGCAAGATTTCTTCCTGTCTTAACAGGGAGAAGATAGGAAGGGATTTTAACTCCGAGAATTTCATAAAATTGCTCCTCTAATCCTACTCGATCATAATAGGATGTTTCCTGCCACTGTTCCAATTTGACCCTAAGATCAATCCTTGTCTCCTTTTTTACTGCGATCATTCCAAAAAGGTGAGCGACATTGATGATCCCGATCCCTCTAATTTCAAGAAGATAACGGGTAAGCTCAGGACTAGTTCCCTCTAAATTCTCCTCTCTCTTCTTTCGAATTTCCACTAGATCATCTGAAATGAGCCGATGCCCCCTTTCAATCAAAGCAAGAGCAGTTTCGCTTTTTCCAACTGAAGATTCTCCTTCGATAAGCACTCCCACACCAAATGCTTCGACCAGGGTTCCATGAGAGCGTATTGAGGGAGCGAAAAGATCATCTAAAACTATCTTGAGCTTTGACTCTAAAGCAGTGGAGGTCAAATGCGAAGAGAAAAGAGGGACTTTTCTTTCTATGCATAAGGCTAAGATCTCTTCTAAAGGGGAAAGCCCTCTTGAAATAAGGACAGCTGCTTGATCTTTTGTGATCACTTCTCTCAGCCGACTGAGCCGTTTTTTCACTTCCAGATCGCGCAGATATTTGATCTCAATCGCTCCAAAGATGAGAAGGCAACTCCTCTCCTTTTTCTTTAAGTATCCAGCAAGAGATAGACCAGGTCTTTGCACTTCGGGAGAAAGGATTTCCCGCTCCATTCCTTCCCACGCCTTTGTTTTTTCTAAAGCGAGTAGCTCCTTATGATTTTTATAAAGATCTTGGACATAAACTCTATTTTTTTCTAAGTGCATTTTGACTTTTTTGTCTGTTTTTGGAGCAAGGATATCAGATCTTTCTTTTTTTAAGGAGCTCTCCTTTACATTTAATCGATTTCTTTTGATAGAGTAAAGAAAGAGGAAGGAAGATGAGCCATCCAAAAGTAGTGATCATCGGCGGAGGATTTGGTGGATTAAATGTCACCACCTATCTTAAACGCGCTAAACTTGAAATCACTCTGATCGATACAAAAAACCACCATCTCTTTCAGCCTCTTCTGTATCAAGTTGCAACAGCAGCTCTTTCCGCAGCAGATATCGCCACTCCCCTCCGGGAAATCTTTAGTCACTATGAAAATACCAGTGTGATGATGGGAACGATCACAAAGATCGATAAAGAAAACCAAAAAGTCTCTTTTGCAAGTGGTGATGAGCTCTCCTATGATTATCTCGTAATCGCCGTGGGCGCCCGCCACTCCTATTTTGGGCATGATGAATGGGAAAAGATCGCTCCGGGACTTAAAACAATACGAGACGCCCTGAGGATTAGAGAAAATATCCTCCTTTCCTTTGAAAGAGCAGAAAGGGCAGAAAATCCCAAAGAGATAGAAAAATACTTAAACTTTATAGTAATTGGAGGAGGACCAACCGGAGTAGAAATGGCAGGTTCTATTGCCGAAATCGCTAGAGAGGCTCTCTTCAAAAACTTCCGACGGATCCGTCCCGAAACATCAAAAATCTATCTTCTTGAAGCTGCCCCCCGTATTCTTCCTCCCTATCCAGAATCCCTTTCCATAAGGGCAAGAAAAGATCTCGAATCGATGGGGGTCAAAGTAATCACTGGACAGCTAGTCACCAATGTCACAAAAGACGGAGTGGAAGTGGGAGGAAGGTTTATCGAAGCACACAACATCATCTGGGCTGCAGGAAACCAGGCCTCTCCTCTACTTAAAACCCTAAATACCCCACTCGATAGACAAGGAAGGGTAATCATTGAACCAGATCTTTCCCTTCCTAACCACCCAGAGGTATTTGTGATCGGCGATGCTGCTTGCACTTTAGACAAAGATAACAAACCTCTTCCTGCTATTGCTCCTGTTGCCATCCAACAAGGGCGTTATGTAGCTAAGTTACTTAAAAGGAAAATTCCCAAACAAAAAAGGCGCCCTTTTCAATACCTCGATAAGGGAAGTATTGCAACCATTGGAAAAAACAAAGCGGTTGGATATGTCGGAGGATTTAAGATTAAAGGGTTTCTTGCCTGGATGATCTGGGGCTTTGTGCATATCGTCTACCTAGTGAGCTTCCGCAGCCGCTTTACGGTGACCCTCAACTGGGTTTTCCACTACTTCACCGGGCTGCGCGGCGCTCGCCTTATTCAACATTCTCTTGAGGAAGAGGCTTAATACCATTTATCAGAAATAACTTTGCATTTGAGCGCGTGAAAGCGCCGCGGTTCAGCGATCGTAAGTTTGGTTGTATTGGATTAATACTACCCAACTTACGATCGCTAAATCCCGGCAGCTTTGACGTAGCTGAAATACAAAGTTATTTCTGGTAAATGGTATAAGGAGTGTTTTCAAAAGATTTCGGCGTTTGATACAGCTTAAGCGCCGAAATCTTTTGAAAACGCTCCCTAAAGTAGATAAAATGCAGTGCTTATGAAACGAGCCCTGTGGAAGTGTTTTTATTTGCTTTCAGATGCCTTTACTGAGTTTCAAGCAAAAGCACCTGCGCTCCATCATGCCTTTTTTTTTCTCATTGGAATAGGAGGTGCCATCTCTCCTCTTTTTGTACTTTATGCCCTCCCTTTTCTTATCCTTAAAAAGGGAAAGAAAGAGAAAAGAGAACTTCTCCTCCTTCTTCTCTTCGGATTTTTCTTTTTTTCCTTACTCTATCCCCGAAAGGAGATCCCCGCTCCTATAGAGGGACAAGCTATTTTTCATATTGAGAAAATAAGGAAAATGAAAACCCATTTTTCTACTTCTTTTCTCTATGAAGGAACTCTAAAGGGATTTTCTTCAGAAAAGGGAAATTTTTACCGCCTCCCTTGCAAGATTTTTATCCCTACTAAGATGAAACGCCCCCTAGCCAGTGTAGATTACCTGATCGATCATTGCCGCTTAGAAGAAATATCTCCTTGGAACATCTTGTTAAAGGTAGATAAGAATACTATTTGGACCCCCATTGAAAAAGCACACAGCTCTGCAGAAGCGCGCTACCAAACAAAAGAAAAAGTGAAAAGTTTTTTTAGTAAACATTACCAAGAGCAAAGGGTCTTTGATCTTCTCAGTGGACTGGTGACAGGAGTGTGTGAAAATCAGATCCTTCTTTATGAATTTAGCAGATTAGGACTAAGCCATCTTTTAGCTATCTCTGGCTTTCACTTTGCTCTTCTTGCTACCTTTCTCACCTTTTTGCTAAAACCTCTTCCCTCTTTCAAAGCAAAA
This sequence comes from Simkania negevensis, assembly GCA_016191565.1. Taxonomy (GTDB): domain Bacteria; phylum Chlamydiota; class Chlamydiia; order Chlamydiales; family Simkaniaceae; genus Simkania_A; species Simkania_A negevensis_A. The sequence continues at coordinate 10,736 of JACPWA010000062.1, forward strand.
ACCGTTTTATTGATCCTTTTGGTTAGCACCTACTATTTGTATATGGGGGAAAGTCCTTCGATTTCCCGTGCCTGGATAGCTATTCTTCTCTATCTCATTGCCACCTTGATGAATTACCAAACCTCCCCTCTCACTTTCCTCGGACTGGCGCTTCTTGCAGCTCTCACCACCCAGCCTCTTGTTTTTTTGCAAGTCGGCTTTCAACTTAGTTTCCTAGCGACCCTTGGGATTTTTCTCTTTTTTCGCCCCTTTGATCAGCTTCTTTCCTCTTTACTTCCCTCCTACTCATTCAAAAAAGCCATAAAAATGACCCATGCTAATCAGTGGGGAGTTCTTTTTTCATATTTTCTTCGCAAGTCGCTTGCTCTCAACGGGGCAGTAATCCTTTTAACTTTACCCCTTCTTCTCTTTCACTTCCACAAGTTTCCCCTCCTTAGCCTTCTCTACAATCTCTTTTTTCCTTTTTTCTTTGGTATTCTTCTCTTCCTTCTCCTTCTTTCACTTCTTCTCTCTGCGGGGCTGCCGCCATTAGGGGCGGTGCTCCATCCGATCACTCAAAGCTACAGCCTCTTTCTTCTTACCTTGGTCTCGAATGCACCTAAGAAAATTGCTTTCTTCCTTCGGGTTCCCCCTTTTTCTCTTCATGTAGTTCTAATCATCCTGATCATCACTATCCTCGGAGGAATTTTGCTTAGAAAGAATACTCCCAATCTTACAAACCGATCTCTCTGTTGAACATACAAGTAAGGAGAGAATAAGATATTGCATGACAAGTATATAAAGTAACGCTAAAGAAAGGATTTCTTTTCTGTTCCAAGTGACCATATTCCATCTTTCGTTTTTTGATAAAGAAATTTTAAAGCTCGAAGGTTGACCAAAATAAGGAAGGCATGGGAATATAGCGAGGTTCCCCTCATGTGGCGGCCGTAGCTCAGTGGTTAATGAACCAGGCTACAGAGGGAAAAATCAAGGAAAAACACCCAGAAATCAAAGGTTTGATTTTACTGGCTTCCTCTGCTTTCCTGTTCTTAAGTCTCGTCAGTTTTACCTTTGGCGCTCCAAAGGAGAATTGGCTCGGCCTTATTGGATACTACTCTGCCTATAGCCTCCTTTACCTTTTTGGACTCCCTTCTTACTTTGCTTTGGCCTATGCAGGATGGATCGGCTGGAAGCTTTTACTCTCCCACACCTTAGAAGGGCTGGGAATCAAAACCCTCTATTTTTCACTCTTTCTCCTCTCTATCTGTCTCCTTCTGAATCTTTTTGCTGAAACCCACCAGATAGAAAATTCCCTCATCCGATCCCACATCTATAAAGAAACCTTTTCCAGTGGATTCCCCTATTTTCATCGGGTTCATAGATATAATTTTGGAGGAGCTCTTCTCTACTACCTCTACCGCGATCTCCCTCTGTGCAATTTGCAAAAATTACTTAGCAACATGGGGGTCTTTCTTACCTTTTCAATTACGGGAATCATCTCTTTTATCCTTTTTACTAATACACGTCTTCTTCCTCTGATTAAAAAAACAGGATGTTTCCTTATCGAGGTAAAAAACTTTTTTCTTCATCTCATTGCCGACCTAAAGTCAGAAAGGATTCAAAAAGAGCCGATCGATTCCTCTTATGCCACCATTGAAAAATCACTCCAACAAAGCTCTTTGCCTATAGAAAAAGAAGCTCTTTTTCCTTCTCTACATGAGGAGGAAGTTTCTCCTCCTTCTATAGAAAATGCCTCCTATAGGAGCCAGCCTGAACTTCTTGTCTCTACCCATCTAGAAAAGAAAATGACAGAGGGGAAAATCTCCCATGAAACTCTCTCTTATAAAGGATGCTAGAGGAAACTTTACTAAGCTTTGGGATTGAAGCAAAGGTCGGGCAAATCAACTGTGGACCTACCATCACTTCTTTTGAAGTGCATCCCCCCATTGGAGTGAAAGTACAAAAGATCAAAGTGCTCGAAAACGATATTGCTCTCAACCTTCAGGCAAAATCGATCCGGATCATCGCCCCGATCCCTGGCAAAGCTGCGGTGGGAGTAGAAATCCCTTCTGCTTGCCCTCAAGAGGTAGGCTTTAAAGAGATGCTTATGGAATATCAGAAAAAGGGGAAAAAACTCCACATCCCCATTCTCCTCGGCCAAAAGGTCACTGGAGAAAGTGTCATGGGAGATCTTACCAAAATGCCCCATTGTATTATCGCTGGAGCCACAGGCTCAGGAAAGTCGGTCTGTATCAATAGCATTGTCATGTCGATTCTTATGATGACCCGTCCCGATGAGATCCGCCTTCTTCTGATCGATCCCAAAAAAGTTGAGCTAAGCTCCTATACTCGTCTTCCCCACATGATCGCCCCTGTGATTACAGAACCTCATGGCGCTTACAGCGCTTTAAATTGGCTTGTGAAAGAGATGCAGGAGCGCTACGAGATCTTAAAACATCTTCAGCTTAGAAACATTCACGCCTTTAATCACCGTAAAAGAGAAGAAGAGATCGAAGCAGAGTATAGCAAAGAAATTCCGCGCAAAATGCCCTATATTGTTGCTATTATCGATGAATTTGCTGACCTGATGATGGCCTCTAGCTCTGATCTTGAAACACCTATCGCTCGGATTGCGCAGATGGCAAGAGCAGTTGGAATCCACCTCATCTTAGCTACACAACGCCCCTCTCGCGAGGTGATCACAGGACTCATCAAAGCAAACTTCCCTACCCGCATTGCCTTCAAAGTCTCCTCCCGCATCAACAGCCAAATCATCCTCGATGAAAATGGTGCTGAAACTCTCCTCGGCAATGGAGATCTCCTCTTTATGCCTCCTGGTTCTTCCCAGCTCATCCGAGCACAAGGGGTCTATGTAAGAGATGAGGATATTAATCAGGTGATTGAACATATCGAAAGTCAGGCTAGGCCCCATTACCTGATCAAATCCTTCGATCAACTTGCCTCTGAAGATCTCGGCCTCGACGGAGGTGGAGAGTATAAAGATGACCTCTATACCAAAGCCTATCAAATAGTGATCCTTACTAAAACTGCCTCCACTACTTTCCTTCAAAGAAAGCTGAAGATCGGCTATGCCAGAGCAGCTAGTCTAATGGATGAACTAGAAAGTAATGGGGTGATCTCATCGCAGGAAGGAAGCCGCCCCAGACGGGTTTTAGTTGATCCAACTGCGCCTTAACATCAGACCGCGTTAACGCCCTGGGGCATGAATTTCTAGGAAACAGCACTAAAATACATGTACGCTGCTAAATGCTTTTTTGTTTAACCAGCTACTTTTTCTAAGCACTCATTAATATAAGAATTAAGGCTAACTTGATGTTCTTGCGCTTGCATGGCTAGCCTAGCATGAAGATCTTGTTTCATACGAAGATTAAGCTTTCCAGAAAAGGATTTTTCTGGAGCTTTGCGTCTTTTTTTACACCAATCGAGATAATCATTAACAGAATCTCTAAAAGCGGACTCTATTTCGTCAACAGTAGTTCCTTGAAAAGTAATAACGGCTCTAATCCCCACAATTTCTCCATGGAAGATTTTAGCCTCGTTATCATAAGTAACTTGTCCATAGTATCCTTTATACTTCATCATGGTTTAACTCCTGCATTGTCTAAAAAACGACGTACTGATACTAGGGAGCGTTCTCAAAAGATTTCGGCGTTTAGGTTGATGTGAAAGCTCCTGCGGTTTGCCGATCATAAATGGGCTAGTATTAACTAAATACAAGCCCATTTATGATCGACGAACCCCCAGGGCTTTGACACAGCCTAAGCGCCGAAATCTTTTGAAAACGCTCCCTAAAGCTCCTTTATCAGTTTCCTTTCTAGGATGAGGCCTATGAAATACTGCCTCTTCCTTACTTAGGATGACTCGTACTCTTGATCCCCGGCCTTCTTCCATTTCAGCTCCTAGATGAGTAAAAAGAGCTTCGATATCTTTCCAGTTTACATTCGCTGGCGTAGGAGAAGTAAAAAATAGCTTTTAAAATGCGGTAGTGTTTTTTGTTCACAACTCCATGGTACCAAATTTAGGGCCATTAATCAAGTTCGTTTTGACAAGTACTAAATTAACAGTTTAAGTTATTAATTATAAAATAATTATAAACAGAAATTCGTCATATAATTTTAACTTTTAAAAGAGATACGAGCTGTGAAATAATGTTCCAAGTATGTAGCCACGTGCAGCATAAGATTGAAGCAACAACATCATTGCATAAATCTGCGCTTTTCTGTAGATCCTGATATAAACGATCTTAAAAGCAGGGCTCTCCCGTTTTTTTATGAAACATAAAAAACGTGTTCTTATAGCAGATCCTTCCTCTACCCTCACTCAGGCTATTTTAAAAGCTCCTGAAGCTTCCCTTTACCAAATCGAGATTGCAGATACAGGATCTGCAGCATTTCATAAGATTAAAGAATTCGAACCTGATCTAGTAGTGGTCGATCTAATGATCCCCCACATTCATGGAATCGAAATCCTAAAAACTTTAAAGAGCAACGAACTGACACAATCGATTGGGGTAATCGTTTCCTCCTATCATGTGATGATTCAAAACTATAAAGCAGCGATCGATGCAGGGGCAAATTATTTTCTGGTAAAACCGTTTGAAGTAGATTTCCTCTTTCAACTTATCAAGCGTTTTTTTGCCAAAGATCTCCAGCCCGACCCATTTAATTTAAAAGCGGGGCATCAAATCAACCAGATCCTATGCTATCACCCGATCCCCTCCACCGTAACTTCCTACATTCGCTTTTGGGGCACTAGAGGATCAAATCCAGTTGCAGGAGCAGAGTATGTTCGCTATGGAGGGAATACCTCTTGCCTTGAGGTAAGACGGGGAGACAATACTCTGATCATCGATGCAGGAACAGGGATCAGAGCACTTGGCGATGCCATTGATATCGGAGAAGATCAGACGATTCACCTTTTTATCTCCCATACCCATTGGGACCATATCACCGGTTTCCCCTTTTTCAATGCTCTTTACAAGAAAAACTGCAATGTAATCGTTTGGGCTCCCGTAGGTTTTGAAAAAAGCACCAAGGAGCTTTTCACTAACATGCTTGCTTATGCCTATTTTCCGGTGCGACTCGATGAGATGCGCGCTAAAATTATCTTCAAAGAACTGCGCGATGATCGACCTGTTTCTATTGGAGATATTATTATCGATTGCCATTTTACTAACCATCCTGGACCTACCGTGGGGTTTAAGCTCTCTACCCCTGATCGGAGCATTGGTTATATCACCGATAATGAAATGCTCCTCGGTTATCATGGCCACCCCAACGATATCGATAGACATCATCCTCTCCTAGAACCTCATCTCAGTTTGATTAAATTCCTTTCTGACTGCAACCTAATCATCCATGAAGCACAGTATTTTCCTGAGGAATACTACAGAAAAATAGGCTGGGGCCATTCCTCCATCCCGAATGCTACAGTGCTTATAAAATACACAGGATGCAAAAAGTGGGTGATCACCCACCACGACCCTAACCACAAAGATAAAGACCTCCAAACCAAAGCCCGTCTCCATGAAGATATCCTCAAAGAGTGTAAGCTGGATATCCATACGGAGATTGCTTACGATGGGCTCTTAATTCCCCTCTAAAGACTTATACCATTTCCGAAAAATAAACGCATAAATTCGAATCGTATAACACATCATCTTCAATCCATCCTTTCTTGCTCATGTTTAAAAACATGTGCTTCGAAACGATGAATTATACTAAATGTAAAAAATAAAATTACTAAATTGGTTCGAATAACGTGACAAATTTGAGAGATCTTTTCGAAGCTTATATTTTTAAACATTAGCAAGAAAAGATCTCTCGAAGGTG
>JACPWA010000063.1 GCA_016191565.1 Simkania negevensis
AAGCGAAATTCCTCCTCTTTCCAAAGAGGCTCGCCGCGGCTTTTTCTCTGCGCATTGGCCGCGCTAAGGAGAAACTCATAGTTGCTTACCCCCGGGATTTCCAATGGATATTGAAATCCAATAAAAAGACCGAGATGTGAGCGCTCCTCCACTTCTAATTCAAGGAGATTTTTTCCCTTAAAGATAACTTCTCCCTTTTCCACCTGATAATGAGGATCTCCGGCAAGCACCTTTGCTAAAGTAGATTTCCCCGCCCCGTTTGGGCCCATAATTGCGTGGATCTCACCCTCATGTACATCAAGAGAAAATCCCTTAAGAATAGGCGACCCTTCCACGCTCACGTGAAGATCATGAATATGTAACATCATCCGTTTTTCCTGCTATACACGCTGATTATCCTACGGACCCCTCCAGCTTCAGCGTCAAAAGCTTTTGGGCCTCTGCGGCAAATTCCAAAGGGAGTTCTTTAATCACCTCTTTGCAAAAGCCACTTAAAATCATCTGGATTGCCATTTCGCTATCCAGCCCTCTTGTTTTCAAATAAAAAAGCTGCTCCTCATTCATTCGGGAGGTAGAAGCCTCGTGTTCTACTGTTGAACTCCCATTTCTCACCTCGATTGTAGGAAAGGTATTAGCACTACATCGATTGTTTACTAGCATCGAATCGCACTGGGTAAAGTTTCTAGAGCCGGTAGCTCTACTCCCCATGTGGACCATTCCCCGATAGGTATTGCGCGACTCATCAGCAGAGATTCCCTTCGAAATAATCCTCGAACGGCTCCTCTTACCACTATGAATCATCTTTGTCCCCGTATCAGCCTGCATCTTTCCATTAGTTAAAGCAACAGAGTAGAACTCTCCCACCGACTCCTCCCCTTGCAGGATACAGCTCGGATATTTCCAGGTGATGGCCGCTCCCGCCTCTACCTGGGTCCAGGAGATCTTGGAGCGAAAACCGGCGCATCTCCCCCGTTTCGTCACAAAATTATAAATTCCCCCTTTCCCTGTTTTAGGATCTCCCGCATACCAGTTTTGCACAGTGGAGTATTTGATTTCTGCTCGATCTAAGGCTACAAGCTCTACTACAGCTGCATGAAGTTGGTTTGTATCATAGGCAGGGGCTGTGCACCCTTCTAAATAGCTGACATAGGAATCCTCTTCTGCAATGATCAGCGTCCGTTCAAATTGCCCTGTCTCTCTCTCATTAATCCGAAAATAGGTGGAAAGCTCAATGGGACATTTTACTCCCTTAGGTACATAGACAAAGGAGCCATCAGAAAAGACAGCTGAGTTAAGAGCTGCATAAAAATTATCCCCAATAGGGACCACAGAACCAAGATATTTTTCAAAAAGCTCTGGATATTTTTGCATTCCTTCAGAGATCGAACAAAGAACCACTCCTGCCTTTGCGAGAGTCTCACGAAAAGTAGTGCCCAGCGATACCGAATCAAATACTACATCGATTGCTACATTTGTCAGCCTTTTTTGCTCATCTAAAGGAACACCGAGCTTTTCAAAAGTGCGTAAAAGCTCTGGATCTACCTCCTCTAAACTGCTTAAAGATTGTTTTTTCTTTGGCGCTGCATAGTAACGAAGTTCTTGAAAATCGATAGGAGCAATCTCTAAATTCCCCCACTTAGGGAGGGTCATTTCCTTCCACCTTTCATAAGCCTTTAACCTAAAAGCAAGCATAAAGGGGGGCTCTCCCTTTTTGGCAGAAAGAGCGCGGATAATTTCTTCGTTTAGCCCCTTGGGGAAAAGCTCTGTTTCAATCTCTGTCCGAAAACCATACTTATATTCTTTTTGACTTTCGAGCAGCTCCTCTGTAGTCATAGACACTACCCTTTCATTTTCAAAAGAAAATTATGCACTCCTCATATACAAAAAGGAGATTGTAAAACCTTTTACAATCTCCTAAGGATACCTGATTTCTATTAAAAAGGATAGTTTCTTATCCTAGAGGGAAAGCACAGTCCCTTCCCTAGAGAAAGAAGCTTATTTCTACTATCTTTAGCCCAAGCTCAATATACCCTCAAATACGTTAGCCACAACTCGATTAAAAGCTCCGTAGCAAACTATCTTGCCTAGGTCTTTCCACGAAGGCAATTGTCTCATGGTAAAAAGTACAGCGAAAATTTTATAGAAACAAGCAAATACTGCACCCGCCATAACATCTATTGCAAACTTTTCTGTTGTATTTAGATCTTCATATTTTTTTCCCTAGTAACAGCCATCGACGATTCTAGATCTAATAGCGTAATGAAGATAACTATCCGACAACAAGCCATAGATTTTTGTATTGATTTTGATATGAGAGAATTCTCTTCCATAAGCTTCATAACCACTCCGGTGTAAAGCCCGGCCTATCTCTTTAGATGCTCTTAAGGTTGCCCAAGCAGGAAAAGTGCCTACGACTCCTTGCCGAATCTTCCATTGAACATTAGCATTGTCTGGTATCTCGTCATGCACAAACACGTTCTTTACTCTTGATGACATCGTTTCATTCCTCCAACTTTGTTCTATTATTTGTTTCTTCTTAGTCCTTATATCCCGTTTATTAAAAAAGGTTAGCAACCACTTGAAATAGATAAGCCACAACACGAGTAGCCACTCCATAGGACGCCGTCTTGCCTAGATCCTTCCACGAAGGCAATTGCCTATTCCAGGCTTTAAGTGAGATCTGGAAGCAACAAGCAAATATGGCACCTGCCAAAAGGTCTATTCCAAGTTCTTCTTTATCAACTAACTTCTGGCTCTTTTGATATCCTTGATATGCTCTATATTGGTCAGCTAACAGAGCTTTAATATAGGGATGAGCATAACTATCTGATAAAAAGCCATAGGCTAGGGTAGAGAACCTTTGTCCACTAAGCCATTGTACTTTTCTACATCCCCATCCTGCCATCCAAGCAGGAAGAGCGCCTTGTACCCCTGCTACACCCATCGTAAAAAGGTTCCTCGGTACCTTACCTGCTTTGTGAACAAATACTAATGACATCGTTACCTCTCCATTGTTTGCAAAGAAGCAATTATTAAGATTGTATCAATTAAATCTCAACAAAAATTTTTAATCTCCTAGGAAATAAAAAACCGATGAGAAGAAGACAGACTTGCAACGAGCTCTACCCACTGCTTCTTACTGTAATATGCTCAATAGCGGCAAGGAGATCAAGAGGGGTGTCAATTCCAAGACTCTCATGAGGAGATTCATGCACCTGAATGGCAAGACCCCCCTCTAAGAAGCGGAGCTGCTCCAGCTGTTCTACTTCCTCTAGAAAAGAGGGAAAAGAAAGGGCGATTTTTTCCAATGCTTTTTCAGTATAGGCATAGATGCCAATGTGTTTGTAATAGGTTCCCTCGCTAAAGGGAAGATCGCGATGAAAAGGGATGGGAGACCTAGAAAAGTAAAGTGCCTTTCCTTCTTGACCTGTCACCACTTTAACAATATGAGGAGTGGTAAGCTCCTTTTCTGAGCTGATCTTTTTCTTGAGGGTCCAAACATCCGCTTGTTCTTCCCCTACAGTTTGCAGAAGGGTGGCAATCATCTCTTTAGTAATGAAGGGTTCATCCCCTTGCCAATTCACCCAAATATCTCCCTTGAGCGCTTTTTGCTGCATCAGCTCGATAAGCCGCTCTGTGCCACTTTTGCAATGGAGGGAGGTCATAAAGTAGCGCCCCTGAAAACTCTCGATCAGGCGCGCTGTTTTAAGGTCGTCGATTGCAAAGGCGATCTCATCAAAAAGAAGAGAGCTTTTCGCTGCTTCCCATACCCATTGGAGAAGAGGTTTAGAGCCAAGAGTGCTGAGCACTTTTTTGGGAAATCGTTTAGAGGCAAGGCGAGCTGGAATAACGCAGACAATCTTTTTTTTCATTCTAAACTCTTTCATAGTGCTTTTTTATCCAATGGCGATATTCACCTGAACGCACACGGGCGACCCACTCTCTATTGTGCACATACCAAGCTACTGTTTGTCTCAGCCCTTCTTGGAAAGGGGTGCGCGCTTCCCAACTAATCTCTCTTTTCATTTTCTCTGGATTAAGAACATAGCGAAAATCATGGCCAGGGCGATCGGCAACATAGGTGATTTTATCAAGATACCGTTTTTTATCATGACCGGTGAGCTCAGCAAAGATCTCAATGAGTTCAATCACCAGATCAATATTCTTCTTTTCCCTCCCCCCTCCAATATTATAAACCTCTCCTTTCTTTCCTTTGCGAAGGATCTCCCACACCGCTTCGGAATGGTCATCGACATAGAGCCAATCGCGCCGGTTTTCTCCATTGCCATATACAGGAAGGGTTTTTCCCTCAAGGCATCTAGAAATCATTAGAGGAATAATCTTTTCTGGAAACTGATAGGGACCATAATTGTTCGAGGCATGAGAAACTGTAGTTGACAGTTGATAGGTTTGACTGTAGGCGCGTACAAAATGATCAGAAGAGGCTTTAGAAGCTGCATAAGGGGAATTAGGGAAGTAGGGGCTATGTTCATCAAAAGAGCCCTCTTCTATCGATCCATACACCTCATCAGTTGAGATATGATGAAAATGGATCTCAGGACATTCTCTGATATATTCAAGGAGCGCAAAGGTGCCGAAAAGGTTCGTTTCCAGAAAAGGGTAGGGATCATGAATGCTCCGATCTACATGAGTCTCTGCTGCAAAATGGACAATCAGATCGATTTTATATTCGAGATGGAGTTTTTTTAATAAAGAGGAGTCTCGAATATCTCCTTTGATGAAGAGATACCTCGGATCGCTTGCTATAGGGGCGAGATTTTCTACATTTCCTGAGTAGGTCAGAAGGTCGTAGTTGATCGCCTTTCCTGCAAAGGATCGTTTTTGGAGCAGAGTGCGGAGGAAGGAAGAGCCTAAGAATCCTGCTCCTCCTGTAATGAGAATAGTGGCTTTTTCCAGATGAGGAATCATTTATAGTATCTCCTCCATACATTCTTGGAGCGACTCTTTCCAGTGCCGCATCTTGCTACTAAGGAGAGGCTCTATTTTTTTTGTGCTTAACACAGAGTAAAGAGGGCGCGGTGCTTTGGCTCCATATTCTTTTGTGGTAATCGGCACAAGAGAGGTGCAGCGGAGGGAAATATTTTTTTCTTGAAGCTTAGCATAGACCTCCTGAGCCCACTCAAACCAGCTAGTTTCTCCTTGATTGGCAAAATGAAAGAGCCCTGAGCGATCTAATAGTAAAAGCTCTAGACTCGCTAAAACAAGATCATCGCTAAAAGTAGGTCTCCCCCTCTGATCACTCACTATGTTTAATGTCTCTTTTTCTCGCATCAACCGGATGATTGTTTTTACAAAATGGTTCCCCTCTTTACCAAAAAGCCAAGAGGTGCGAATGATGCAACTTTCAGGATAGATCAAAAGGAGTTTTTCCTCTCCTAACCGTTTAGTCTTTCCATAGACAGATAGGGGAGAGCAAAGATCTTTTTCCTCATAAGGACTTCCTTTCGTTCCATCAAACACATAATCGGTGGAAAAATGGAGAATTTTTTTCCCTTTTTCTTTGGCTAGAGCAGCGAGGATCTCTACCCCTCTACTATTCACAAGAAAGGCTTTTTCCTCTTCTATTTCCCCAAGGTCCACAGCTGTATAGGCAGCGCAATTGATGATATGAGTAAACGGCTGCCTTTCAAAATGCTCCTGCACAGCAGCAGGGCGCGTCAGATCTACTTCACTCCGGGAAGTGGCAAAAAAATCGATCCCCTTCTGAGAAAGAATCCTCTGAAAGCTTTGAGAAAGCATCCCCTGTTTACCAACAATCCATATCCTCATGAATAGAGCTCCAACTCCCGAAAGGGGGGATTATTTTGATCTCTGGAAGATAAAAGGGGAGTTTTGATGGGCCAGTTAATCCCAATTTCCGGATCGTTATAGGCAAATCCCTTTTCTGTATCAGGGTGATAAGGAGCGCTCACTTTATAAAGAACATGTGCCTCCTTGCTGAGAACGCAAAACCCATGAGCAAACCCGATCGGGACAAAGAGCTGTTTTCTCTTTTTCCCTCCTAAAATCACCCCTTCCCATTTTTTAAATGTTGGAGAAAAAACGCGGATGTCGACAATCACATCATAGATCTCGCCGCTGATCACACAAATGAGCTTGTCTTGACCAGGAGAATGTTTTGACCTTTCTTGAAAATGCATTCCTCGGAGGACTCCTTTTTTAGAAAAAGAGTGATTGTCTTGGACAAAGGTAGAAAAGACCCCTGCCTCCTCATATCTTTTTTTCTGATAGGATTCGAGAAAAAACCCCCTCGTGTCGGCAAATACCTTGGGGGTAATGATTTTTGCTCCCTTTAAAGAAAGCTCTGCTACTTCCATGTACTAACTCCTCCTCTATGCCGCACCTGACCACAAACTGGATTTAGGCCCGCGCAATACAACTAAGAAGTATAGCCTCTTAGGTGCAATTTGACAATGCAATGAGAGTCGCATTATTTCCTTCTTCTTTCCTCCGGTAAGAGAAAAAATCTTTTTCATTCTGCTTCGAACACAAACCGGCGACTTCAATTTTTTTTATTCCCTCCGCTTCAAGCTGAAAACGGCTGATTTCCCAAAAATCAAAGTAGAGTTCTTTTTTTTGAAATGGCCAAAAATGAGGAGGAAGTTCCTCTCTATAATGGATAAACTGTGCAGATTCTGGCCCTAAGCTAGGAGAGATACAAACAATCAAATCTGCAGCTTCCGACCCAAAAAGAGCTTTCATCTTATCAATCACTTTTTTATAGATATTTTTTACACTGCCCCGCCATCCACAATGGACATTTGCTACAGCTTTGTTTACAGGATCAAAAAAAATCGCTGCCTGGCAATCTGCATGCCGAATCATCAGCGCTAACCCCTCTTCTTGAGTTGTGAGCGCATCAAAATTCTCTTCCAGATACCACCCTAGGAGTTTTCTTTCCCTGACATGTAAGATCTGGTCTCGATGCACTTGCCTAAGTCCAACTCCCCTTGAGGCGCCCAAAAGGGCAAGTGCTTTTTCTTGATTTTCCTCCTTTTTCAAATCAAAATTGCCTGTGCGGAGAAAAGTAGCATGGCGCAGCTCTTTATAGGGCTGCAGAAGCTCAAATTCGAGCCATTCTATTCCATTTTTTTCTCTTCTAATCATCGATTATCTCTACTGATTACAGTTACTATTTTAGAAATAGTAAAAAAATGACTTTGTTTTCCAGCTTAAACTTAACTACCAACAGGTTATGTTTGACCAATTTATCGGCAATTATAGAATAGTCGCGACTAATCTGCGATAGTGTATAAAATGGTCAGATATCAGTCCAACTGATCGTCTCTATGCAAACTCTTTCTCCTCAACCTATGTAGCAAAGTGGTCTATGGTAAAAGAATTTTCTTACTGGATCTTTTTTCAGCAGCCCTTTGTATCTCTTGCTTTCTTTTCTCTCATCATGGCTTTTACCAGCCTTTGGCTCTATAAACGAGTCTGGCTTTGGCTCTCTTTCCTCTCCATTTCTTTTTTCTTTGCTATAATGAGCAAGCTAATCGACTCATACGGTTTGACCGCTCTCGCCTTTCTATTTCTTGTACATCTTATCCTTACCAAGCCAATGAAAAAGAGGTGGCGTCTTTTCTATATCAGTGCTACTACTTTCCTTTCCCTTGCCCTATTCCTCCATCTCCTTCCTTGGTTTCATAATTGGAAGATGGCAGAAAAAATCTCGATTAGTAGTCATGGAGTCCCCTATACCCTTTTTCTTAACTACGACAAACCTTTCATCGGCTTTTTTCCTTTGGCTCTTTCGATTCCTCTTACGCGCAACTTACAACAGTTCAAAACTACTTTTATCAAAATCTTTGCCCTTTCCCTTCTTGGCCTTCTTCTCCTTCTCCTTCTTACTTTCTCTTTTCATCTAGTCCATATTGATCTCAAATTTCCCAGAATTTCAGGAGTCTGGCTCATTGCTAATCTTTTTTTTGTCACCATTGCTGAAGAGGCTTTTTTCCGCGGTTTTTTGCAAAGGGAAATCGAAAAGTTCTTCCCCTCTTCTTACGGGACGCCTCTAAGCATTTTTCTGGTCTCTCTTTTTTTTGCCCTCCTTCATTTAGGGTTTGTTTTTGACTTCTCTTTCGCCTTCCTTGCCTTTGTAGCCAGTCTGATTTATGGGACAATCTACTGGCTAACAAGATCTATCGAGGGTGCCATTTTTGCCCACTTTCTCTTTAACCTCACCCACTTCTTCTTCTTCACCTATCCTCTACTTGACAAGCAGTTGCCTCATTAATACTCTCTATGATAAATAGCCATACATGGAACAAGAGGAAAGACCCCTAGAGTGCGCTACCTGTCAGCGGAAAGTTGAAGTGACTTACCATAAGCTGATTCAAGGAGTAAAAAACAGCTTCTATTGCTGCTCCACTTGTCCCCATCTGAGAAAGAAGTTAGGGGAAACCCCCCTTGATATAAACAACCTCTCTTCTTCTGTTTGCAATCACTGCCACACCTCCCTTGAAAGCATCTCTAAAGGGCAGCCTGTAGGCTGTTTTGAATGCTATAAAGTGTTTGAAAAAGAAATCTTAGACTATCTGACTGCAACGAAAAAAATTGCTTTCAATCCTCATCTTTCTGTAGAAAAAAAGAGTTCCTTCCATGTGGGGAAATCACCCGAAGAATCCTTTAACCAATCTCTTGCCAAACGCTTAGAAGCTTTTCATCAATCTTTAAGTGAAGCTCTTGTGAAAGAAAATTATGAACAGGCCGCCTGGCTACGCGATCAAATAGAGGAGCTACAGAAAAAAACAGATGAGCAAAGATAAGGATTTTTTTTCTCTCCTTACCTCCCTAGGAGCCCAAGGGGGAACTAAAGATCCCATCTGGCTCTTTTCCCATTTTCTCCTCTCTCGCAACCTTTTCTCCTATCCCTTTTCTTCTAAACTTTCCAAGGAAAAAAAAGGAGAAATGACCCATCGCGTTAGAGAAGCTTTTTGTGCCTCCCCTTTCCTTGAAGATAGCTCCTTTTTCCCTTCAGAAAAGCTTGGCCCGATGCAGCAGGAACTTCTTGCAGAACAGACTCTTCTCTTAGATTCCTTTCCAAAACACTTAGAAGGACTTCTCATTGACCCTTCAGCTTCTTTTTTTGTGAGCTTCGGAGGAGAGGATCACCTCCTTTTTCATGCCCTTGATCGAGGTATGGATTGGAAAAATATCTGGGAAAAGCTCTTCAATATTGAAGGAGAAATCGGAAAGAAACACCCTTTTGCCTACTCCTCTCAATTTGGCTATTTGACTTCCAATCCTTCCCTTTCCGGCACAGCTCTCACCCTTAAAGTCATTCTCCATCTTCCTGCTCTCATTCATTTGGAACAGATCGAAGAGGTGCTCATCAAAGAGCGGATAGAGGGAATTAAAGGAAGGGGACTAGGAGGAGAGCAGTACATTGGTGATCTTCTTTCTATTTCTAATCAGATCACCTTGGGACTAAGAGAAGATCAGATCCTCGAAAAAGTGCACAAGATGGCCTTTAGCCTAGTCAATTACGAAAAGCTCCTACAGAAAGAGGTGCAAAAGTCCCCCCCTATTTCTCTTATCGACCAGATCGCCCGCTCTCTTGCCCTCCTCCAAAACAGCTATCAAATGGAAGTTAAGGAGGCCATGAAAGCTCTCAGTTTCCTTAAACTCGGTGTCACTCTACAATGGATAGAAGGAGTGAATGAAGGAAAGATCGAAAAACTTTTTTTCCAGGTCGGTCGGGGCTATCTTACCTTAAGTTCAAAAGAAAAAATGGAATGGGAGGCAGTCCCAAGGGAAAGGGCTCTTCTTCTTCAAAAAGAACTTAAAAAGGGAAAATTTCTTCTCAAGTGACTAAGGTTATCACCAAAGCGATTCTATTAATGGGAGGAGAAGGGCTCCGTTTTGGAGCAACCTTGCCTAAACAATTCCTACGCCTTTCTGGCAAAAAGATCTACCTTCATACCCTCGATACCTTTCTTACGTTTCCTGAATTTCAAGAGATCCTCCTCGTGTGTCATAAAGATTGGGTAGAAGAGGTAGAAAAGGAGTGCACATCTTCTAGAGTGCGAGTGCTCACAGGGGGAAGAACAAGACAGGAATCCTCTTATTTGGGGCTCCTCGCCTGCAGGAGCGAAACCGACTTTGTGGTGATTCACGATGCAGTCCGTCCTTTCGTCTCTAAAAAAATCATTCAAGCAAGTTTAGATGCCCTGAAACAGCACCTGGCGGTAGACACTTGTATCCCCTCTCAAGACACCATTGTCTATGCAAAAAATCTAGAGGAGATCACCTCAATTCCTAACCGTTTAGAATACTTGCGGGGACAAACACCTCAAAGTTTTTCTTATCCTCTTATCCTCAGAGCGCATCAAAAAGCAGAGATAGAAAATGCCTCTGATGACTGCCGTCTTGTCTTAAACCTCGGAGAAAAAGTGCACATTGTTCTAGGCTCTGAGGATAATATTAAAATCACAACAGAGCTCGACCTTTTTCTCGCTGAGCAGCTCATCCGACTTAAAACTCCTTCTCCCTCCTCTGCAGCAAACGCCTCCCTCAAAGGAAAGACCTTTGCCATCACT
>JACPWA010000142.1 GCA_016191565.1 Simkania negevensis
ATAGGCACATCAGCACCAGCAATATTTTCAAATTCCTCCTCCACTTTTAGAGTGACTGAAGCATCAAAAAGAAAGCTCCCCTCTTTATCGGTGAGAAGGGAGGAGAAACTCTCCACTCCTTCTTTTTCCTTTAAATACTTCTCTTTCAATAGAGCTATCTCGGCAGCAGCATGATTTACTTCCATTTGAAGCATCATTTTCTTCAGCTGCAAGGTTGGAAGATAGCGCTGCAATTGGGCGAGCTTCAACTGCTGCTCTCGAAGTTCATTCTTTGTGAGTTTGATCTCGCTCACGCTACTCCCTCTTTTGGCCAAAATCTATCTATAAGTTCTTTTTTCATTCCAAGTTCGTGGGGCTGAAAACATTCAGCTAAAGTTTCCCATCCCAAGTTGAGCGCTTCATTGATCGGTATATTTACTTCAAGATTCATCATCCTTTCTTCAAATAAATGAGAGAAGGAAAGAAGTTTTTCATCCCAACGGGAGAGGCGGAAACCCATACTTTGCCTTTCTCTTGCCTTTTTCGATTCCGCATAGAGACGGATTTGGGTGTTGGCTAAAGGTCCATGATCCTCGCGAGTCACACTGCCGATCACTTGTTGCTTCAATCGAGAGAGAGATCCAAAGGGATCGATCCGTCCTCCATGAAGATAAAATTGTCCCTCTGTAATGTACCCTGTATTATCAGGTACCGGATGGGTCACATCTCCTCCAGGCATTGTGGTCACTGAAATTACAGTGATTGAACCACTTCCTTCGATATCGACCGCCCTTTCATAGCGAGAGGCAAGATCAGAATAAAGAGAGCCGGGATAGCCTCGATTAGAAGGAACCAGATCCATTGTAATGGCAATTTCTTTAATCGCATCGGCAAATGCGGTCATATCGGTGAGAAGAACAAGCACATCTTTATTTTTGAGGGCAAATTGTTCAGCGCAAGCAAGAGCCATATCTGGAACAAGAAGACATTCTACTGCAGGGTCGGTAGCTTTATGAATAAACATGACCGTTTTTTCCATAGAGCCAGAGCGCTCTGCATTGTCAATAAATGACTGGTAGTCGTCATAGCGAAGCCCCATTCCACCGATAATCACAATATCAGCATCTGTCTGATTAGCAATCCGCATCAGAAGAGGGTTGTAAGGCTCACCAGCGATAGAGAAAATAGGAATTTTCTGTGATTTGACAAGGCAATTAAATACATCGATCATTGGAATATTTGTCTGCACCATCTGATGAGGAATAATTCTCTTCACAGGATTGAAAGAGGGACCGCCAATCTCAATTTTATCCCCTATCACCTCAGGACCGCCGTCGATTGGATCACCGCTACCATTTAACCTCCTTCCTAAAAGAGAAGCTCCAGAAGTCGCTTGCATTTGGTGCCCCAGAAAAGTAATCCGATCTCCAGTAGAGACCCCGCGAGGGTTTTCAAATGCCTGCAAAGTGATTTTTTCCCCTTCAAAACTCAAAACAGAAGCAAAAATAATATCTCTATTCTTGGAATGGATCTTAGCCAGCTCTCCAATATGGATCCCTTTTGCCATCACTGTGAGGAGATTGCCCCGAATATCGACAATTCTATCGTATACTTTCTTCACTTAAAGGACCTCCCTTGCATGTTCAATACGCCCTTTTATCTCCTTAAATATTTTTTCATATGCAGCTGATCCAAAAGAGGTAAAATTCATGTTCTTAATCTCATTTTGCAAATTTAAAAAGTAGTTTCTCGCTTCATCATGGTTAGTAAAAGCAAAAGAGCTATCAAAAATGATTTGCACCACTTCAAAAAGGGCAATTTGCCTATCCAAAGAACAATAGGCATCCTCTTTATCGTAAGCATTCTGCTGCAGATAACAAAAGTCATAGAGCTCTGCTTTTAGATAGGTTACCAGATCTTCAAGGGAGATTCCTTCTTCGCCCACAACTTCCATCCGCTTGCGGATCTCATCTCCTGCCCGGATAAGCCTTGCTGCCTTTTTATTTTTATCTGCCCATCCCTCTACCTGTTTTTTTAAGTCTAAGCTAGCCTCATTTATATATTTAGACCAGGAAATCAACGGATCAATCGCAGGATATTTTCTAGCATCAGATCTTGCTCTAGAAAGACCTAAAAAGGCCCCTACAACAGAGAGGGTTGCCTGAGTGACCGGCTCTTCAAAGTTTCCTCCAGCTGGAGAAACAGTACCAGCAATTGTCATCGAGCCTTTTGAGCCATCTTTCATCAAAATAACTCCAGAACGCTCATAAAAAGCCGCGATTCTAGAAGAAAGATAAGCAGGGAACGCCTCCTCTCCAGGGATCTCCTCCAATCTTCCAGACATCTCTCGCATCGCTTGCGCCCACCTAGAGGTGGAATCAGCGAGCAAGAGCACATGGAGACCCATCTGTCTATAGTATTCCGCAATCGTTGCCCCCATGTAAACAGAGGCTTCCCGCGCAGCAACAGGCATTGAAGAAGTGTTGCAGATGATCACTGTTCTATTCATCAAGGATTCATTCGTATGAGGATCGGTGAGATGAGGAAAGGTGCGTAGCACTTCAACTACCTCTCCCGCTCTTTCTCCGCAAGCGGCGATTATCACCAAATCTACTGAGGAAAATTTTGATAGATGATGCTGAAGAACTGTCTTGCCAGCGCCAAATGGACCAGGAGAGCAGAAGGTGCCTCCTTTGAGAACAGGAAACTGGGTGTCGATCACTCGGAGCCCTGTACTCATCATCTCAGTTGCTTTAATCTTTTTTCCTTCAATGAGAGCGCTTTTCACCGGCCATCTCTGCACCATGGTAATTTTGTGTTCCTCTCCCTTTTCATCCTTCACTTTTGCAACAACTGAGTTAACTGTGTACGAGCCAGCTCTTACTGTCCAGACTACCTTCCCTTTCCCTCGGAAAGAAAAAGGGAGCATAATTTTATGCTCAAATCTTCCCTCCAATGTGGTTCCAATTGTATCACCCCGCTGCAGAGTCTCCCCCTCCCTCACCACCGGGTGATATTCCCAATGCTTCTGTCGATCAAGGGCTGGAAGGTAGGTTCCCCGCGTTAAAAAGAGGCCAGCGGTATCAGCAACTCGGCTTAAAGGGTTTTGCAGCCCATCAACAATTGAGCCAAGAAGTCCTGGTCCAAGTTCAGCTTCAAGGACTATTAAAGTGCTGAACGTTGAGGAGGCAGAAAAAGCCGAATTGTTAGAACCACCGCAATTCGCTTGTATCTGAAACTCGTAATTTGAGCCGACAGATCAAATTGATCTGTTCCGATTTGAGATTTTCTCGAAACGACGTTTTGTGGATCGGTGTGAGCCTCTCTGTGACGGATGATAATACC
>JACPWA010000027.1 GCA_016191565.1 Simkania negevensis
GTCAAGCAAGGGAAGGGAAATTTCAAAAAGGGAAGAGGAATTTTCCAAATCCTCCCACGTGGGGGCGTACAGAATGATCGGTTGTTTTTTAGCGAATTTTGAAAAAATCTCTTTTTCTACAAGGTCGTCGTAAAATGTTTCATATTTTTTATAGAAAGGGAAACGGTAATTCCCTGTTTTGACTACTCCTTGGATCTTGGGCAAAATGTTTTCCTCTTTTAAACGATCTTCCATCTGATCTCCATAGATGAGGCTAAGATGCTGACTCTGAAATTGATGCATGGGTTTATCTGAGTTGCCATGGGGGCAAAACCAGAAAAGCATCTCTTTCCGAAAGAGAATATGGAAAAGGGGAGAAAGATCGCGCCGGTAGTTTGCAGAGGAGACAAAAAGAAAATCAAAATTTTGTGCGAAAAACTCGATAATTCTTTCATGCTGCGGAATGTAAAGCGGCTTGACTTGGGGGTAATATTTTTGGAGTGTGGCAAGAATCTTTTCCTCATCAGTGATCATCGGAACATCCATGATATAAGCGATCACCGCTAAATGATCGAGGTGATTCACCGAATCTCCTGGTGCTAGGCAAACGCCACATCCTTCAGAAGAGATCAAATCGTTCATCTAAAACCTCCTCGACCTCTTTTCTTACTCTTTCTTTTATGTGCTTTTCATTTTCCCCTTTCCCAAAAACATAACAGTAGACTTCTTCTCTGATTTTTTGATACCTTTCCTGGTCTTTAGGAAGGTTTTTTTCAATGATCTGAAAAATCTGATTATATTCATGCCGCTCTATAGAAACGCCACACTGGAAGAGATAGAGCCCTTTGTCTTTTTTTAAATCCCTCTGATTTTGATTTAGAAAAAACATGGGCTTGTTAAACTTAAGAAAATCATAACCTATAGAGGACATATCTCCTAGATAGATCGATACAGAATTAAGCAGAGGATAAATCAGGGGAAATTCTTTGAGAATGAGGAGATTAGGTTTGTTTTCCGCCTCATGGATTATCTTTTCCATTTTATAAAGATCGGCTTTGAGGTTTGGATGCAGTTTTACAATCAGGTTATAGTGATCGGGAATGTTTTTTACTAGATGGGGCTTTATTCCCCTTTTTTTCTTGAAGAAAATCGATCATCTTTTGTCCATACACAAGGAGAATTTTCTCTTTAGAAAGCCCTTCCATAAAGTAGGAAGCATATCCCTTATCTGAGTTGCCATGGGGGCACCAGATACTGAGAAGCTTTTTTCTAAGAAGATTTTCAGCGATAAAAAAAATTTGCTCAAAAAGATCATAGGGAAGAGAAGAGAAAATCAGATCATATTCTTTCACGGCCCTTTCTCCAATCTCAAAGTAATCATAACAGAAGAGGAGAAGAGCTGGATAAAACTTCAAGGCAAGGGACTCTACCTCCTTTTCGGTGACAATCAAAGGGAGATCAAGGAGGCTGCAAAGAGGAGCAATATGATCAAGATGGTGAATATCGTTCCCATAAATCAGCCCAGCTGCTTTCATTGTTTTTCCCCCTTATTTCTTTCTTAAGAACTCACCGTACGCAAAAAGGAAGAGCAGAAGGAATAAAGCTTTTAAATCGCAATCGTTTTAAAAATTCTCATCGTATTCGCTTGAATAGCCTTAAGACTTTTAAAGCGATTGATTTTTTAAAATCTTTTATTCCTCCATCTCTCCTTTTTACGTAAGATGAGTTAAGAATAGAAAATTGCTGAATTAACGAGAAGATCACTCTTCCTCTTCATGATAATCGATGGTAATCAAGGGAGGTTTTCCTGGTATTTGGCCTAAACGAAGGGGCTCAGTTTGGATAGCTGGGCTTATAAATTCTCCTTTCCCTTGTTTGGCAATCAGCTCTTTAAGCACCTCATTTCGCAGCTCTTGACTTTCTGTTTTATCAGTGAGGATCTCCCATTTTTGATGCAAA
The DNA here is from genome assembly GCA_016191565.1 of Simkania negevensis. GTDB lineage: Bacteria > Chlamydiota > Chlamydiia > Chlamydiales > Simkaniaceae > Simkania_A > Simkania_A negevensis_A. The sequence goes on from JACPWA010000027.1 coordinate 1,939, forward strand.
GCAAGAAGTTCAAAATCCATCTCTTTTGTTACATCTAAAACAGCTTCTAAAGAAAAAGAGGAGGGGAGAAATTCATGAAGGGTCCTTTCCCTTTTTCCTTTTAAAATCTCTTTTTTCTCTTTTAATCCCTCTTTTTTCCTTTCCATCTCATGGTGCATCTGTTCATCGCCAGTTAAAAGGAAATATTCCTTCTGTTTTACATATCCAAAGATCTCTTGCAAAAGACTAATTTCTTCCTTGAAAATCTCGATGAGAAAAGAGATGACCTGATCTCTTTTCTTGTTTCCTTCTGTCTCTTTCATTCTTCCCTCCATTTTCTTTTCTTGATACCCTAGTGCTCTGTAAACTTAATTTTTGGTATTTCGGCTAACGTGAAAGTTCCCGCCGTTTGCCGATCGTAAATGGGCTAGTATTAACTAAATACAAGTCCATTTACGATCGACGAACGTCGGGGCTTTGACGCAGCCCAAACACCAAAAACTTTTGATTGGTAACACTAGTTTCTATTGCACGAAGTGTGCCAAAATGATTTAAGGGGTATTTTTTTATCTAGTTGCTTAATAATTAAAGTCTTTATATGAAGAATCTTCCCATTTTGGATTTTATTTCCTTGAAACAATGGTTCTATTTAAACCGACGCAATCTTCCTTGGAGGGAAGATCCTACCCCTTATAAGGTATGGATTTCTGAAGTCATGCTCCAGCAAACAAGAGCAGAGGTAGTGATCTCCTATTTTAGAAGATGGCTTGCCCTTTTCCCTAATATTCAAACTCTTGCAGAGGCTTCTCTAGAAAAAGTGATAAAAGCTTGGGAGGGGCTGGGCTACTATAGGAGAGCGCGCAATCTACATGAAGGGGCAAGATTTATTGTAGAGCGTTTTAATGGGGAGCTTCCCGCTCAAGTGGAGGACCTCAGAAAGATCAAAGGACTTGGCCCTTACACCATTGGAGCTATCTTAAGCTTTGCTTTTAAAAAGAAAAAAGGGGCAGTTGATGGAAATGTACTTCGGGTGCTTTCCCGGTGTTTTCTCTTAGAAGATCCTATCAACCAAGAAAAAACAAGAAAGAGGATTGAAAGGTTGGTAGAAAGATTTCTTCCAGAAGAAGAACCATGGGTAGTTATGGAAGCCCTGATCGAACTGGGGGCCTTAGTTTGTCAGAAGAAGGCTAAATGCCTCCTGTGTCCTCTTAGAAGCTCCTGTTTGGCTTATGCAAACCATAAGACTGAGCTTCTTCCTATCAAAGGAAAAAAAGTTCCCGCCATTCATCTGCAGCGCTTTGTTTTTGCGATTATCGCTGAGGGAAAGGTTCTATTGAAAAAAGGGGCAAAAGGGGAGGTAATGGCAGATTTATGGGAGTTTCCCTATAGCGACTTTGAGCCTTTAGAATGTAGTACATATCTGCGGGAGAGGTTTGGTTTGCTAGTAGCTTATAAGGAGGAGCTTCCTAAGGTAGTTCATAGCTTTACAAAATATAAAGCTCATCTTTTTCCCCGCCTTTTTAGTGCAGAAAAGGCTCAAAAAATAGAAGGATACGAGTGGGTATGCTCTGAAGAGCTACACTCATATCCTTTTTCCTCTGGACATCGGCAGATTTTAAAAGAGGTGTTTAGCCGATGTTATACTCCCTCATGTAGTCATTATATGTAGTGCTGCACTCAGCAGCAATAGTGCTCATCATTCCACTTTTACATGCTGTAGTAGCATTTTTCATGAAGGTAAAGATGCTATCTGTAGAAGTAAGTCCAGCTGTATTATTATCTTTGATTACCGTGTTATAGTCTCCCTTTACCGTTGAGTTAGCACTTGAATTACTCATTTTTGATGACAAAGCGTTGACTAAGCAGAGCTGTCCGTAAAACTTTGCCATAAACGAGGGGTCATTTGCAAGGCTGGGGTTTTGCGCGAGCTGGGAAGCATATATCCCATAAGTATTTACAGCTTCAGCGCAGGTGGTTACATCTGCAGGGGGATTAGAACCGCTGCTTGATGATACATTGGTGGTAGGGTCTGTAGGGCCTGACACAGAACTCATAAAACCTCCATTTTTAATAAGTTTCTTAAATATAGATTTCCTTAATTATATTTTATCATATAAATTATTTATTTTTAGCTGTATGAACAAATTAAATTATAACTAATTTATAATTAATATATTATGGATTTTCTAACTTAGAGACAGCATTGAGTATCTTATGCATAAGCTCTTCCACCTGTTGCGAATGCTCTTGTATGCTTTGCATAAAGGCGCTTAGATCTTTCATATACTCGGTAAGGTCTTTCTGCATGTTAATCAGCTCCTTCATGATAGAATCGAGCGTCTGAGAGATCGTTTCTTTCGGCTGAAGATGGCTTTTTACTTGCTCTAGATTTGTTTTGAGCTCGTCAAAGATATTTAAAAAGTTTTGGGCTAGACTAGATGACCCTTTTTTTCCGAGACCTTGTTGTATTTCTTTTAAAACTTCTTCCAAGTGAGAAACTGTTTCTTTAAGCTGGTTTAAGTTATACTGCATAGTAGGGTCGGTTTTTAGTCTTATTTGCTCTTCATCGATATTGGGAGGTTGACCTGCTCCTCCTTCTGGACCTGACACAGAGCTCATAGAATGCCTCCTTTTAATCCTAATTATACTTTTACGTTTTTAAAGGATAGTCTATCAAGCTATCCAAAAAACAGACTTTAAGCTAAAGTGTTGATTGTGCGTAAGTGAAGATGTCGGTACATGGAATTAAAAGAATTTTCTCCTCTCAGTCTAAAAAAATATGCCTTCGTTTTTTTCCCTATTTTAGCGCTGATTTTCTTCTTCGTTTTTCATTTAAGCCATCGGAAGGAAACACGAGAAAAAGATTTTATCTTGGCAAAAACTGCTTTTGCTGAGTGGAATGAGGAAGGAGGGAAGAAACAAGAAAGCCTTTTTGATCTTCAGAAAATTTTAAAGAAACATCCCGAACTTGCTAAAGCTTATGAACCAGCAATTGCCCAAAATCTTTTGATTGCCCATCAAATAGAAGAAGCGCTTCCCTATTTTCAGAAGGTTTTAAAACGATCTTCCCAACCTTACTACACGCAGTTTGCGCAAACGTCTCTTACCATTACCCAAAAAAAATGGGAACAAGCACTTGCTCAAGCAATCTCTTTGAAAGAGGAACTATTAAAAGATGAGAGTTTTTGGAAAGAGGGAAGGGAAGGAAACCGTTTTGGATCTCCCCTATTTGCCTTTAACCTTTTGAGAATTGCTTTCTTACATCAAGAAGTAGGGAATAAATCTAAGGAGCTGGAAACATGGGAAGAGCTCAAAAGTTATGCTGGGTGGAACAAGACAAAAGAAATCCCTGCAAGGCTTATTGGAAAAGAGGGATTTGAACTCCTCCTTTCTGCTTTTACTATGCAGGAGATCTCCCTTTTTGATTATATCGAAATGAGGGAAAAGGAGCTTAAAAAAGGCTAATCTCTACTTTCTTCCTCATGGGGTTTGCCCGCTTTTGCCGCCGCTCTAAAAGTTCCAGATCCGCCCATTAAACCAAGGACGAAAAAGATGATCGGCGCAAAAACAAAAGAGAGGATCAATCCTCCTACTCCAAGAACGATCTTTGTTGCTTTTTCTTGCTTGAAAATGAAACTGAAGCAGCTTCTTCCTCCCCCTTCAATCTTACTAGGGAGCCAGATGCCTAAAATACCACCAAGGGCTCCTAGAGCAATGCTCCAACCTTGAGAAAATATAATATTTAAGAAGCTTGAAATAGTGGCCAGAATAAAATAGAGAACAAAGAAGATTTCGAATCGGTATTTTTTCCCAAAGTTCTCAAGCTCTTGAACGCTCATCCCTTCTGTCAGTTTTTTGTCCATAGTCCTATCCTTTGAAACTGTGATTCTATCTTCAAATTATGAATTAAAGATATTTTTTGCAACTTGAACCTGTTTTGTTCTGATTTCTTTGAGTTTTTTTGTAAAGAGATCTATCATTTTATTTTATGATAAAAGGACCCTCCGTTTTAAAGATTGTAAATCTCTTTCATAAGGGGCTTCTCCTTCTTCTTCCCGTTTCTTTTCTTTTCCCTTTCTTCTTTTTTCTTCCCTTATCTCGCTTATCATCTGCTACTTTAAACAAAGACAAAGGAAAAGACTTTCCCTGTAAGCACCCTTCTCTTCGGTCCTATGATAGGATAGGAAAAGGGGCTCTAGAAGAGGAGAAACGATCTCTTTCTTTCCTCCTTCCCTCTCTTCAAGAAAAAATCAGCGAATTTAGGCGTAATTCTCGACCTGATGCTTCTATTTCCGATCTCTTAATCCATTTTCAGATTGAGGGAATAGACAAAATGCAAGAAGTATTGCCTGGACAGAAGGTGTATCTTTCTTTCATTTCAAAGGGAAACGGAACTGAAACTCCTATTGCTGTTTCAGATCATCCTACCCCTTTATGGATTCGGCCTCATTTAAATGAAAAAGGGGAGCTTTCTGTAGAAGAGCGCCTTTCGTTTGTTTCAGAATCGGGAGAGAAGGTCATTGAGGAAAAAAGAGTTTTTTTAGCTAAAGAAGAAAAAGAAGAAAAAGAGAAGCTTCAAAGAGGGAGCCTTTCTTTTTTGAAGGGGATGGAAGTTCTAAAAAAAGGAAAGTGGTGGGGCCCCGATCAGCTCGTTGAAGTCTATGGTGGAGAGAGTTACCAGAGTTTTAGAAACATGGAAAGAATTGAAATTTTCTATGGCAATAAAGAGGAAATCATTCCGGTTAAGGAAGGAGAGGTTCTTTCTTGGAAGGAAGAAGGATGGATCAAAGAAAAGCTGGGAATGAATACCAAAAAATATCCCTTAGCCCATCTGACTCGTCTAACAGCTGAAAAGATGGAATGGGAGATTTGGGATGAGAGTGGGCTGATTAAAGAAAAGTGCGTTTTGAGTAAAGAAAGAAACAGGTCACCTCATATGAAGCTGGAAAATATATTTACGAAGATTCGTCAGCGCACCGCCTTTCGTATTTCCTGTCTAATAGGGCAGAAGACCACTCTTATAAGAAAAGGGGATTGGCTTTTTTTCGATGGTGCAGAGTGGAAGCTGATAAAAAACGGAACAGAGTTTGAAAACATTTTAAAGCTACGTAAGAAAGGGTCTCTTTTTATTTTTGAGGGAATAGAAAAGAATCGAGAGAAGGGGGTTTTTTTCGGGAGACTATTTGATCCTCTCCGCATTCAGGTGCAGGAGGTGAGAATTCCTCTTTCTGAACAAAAAAACTTATCTTCTTCACACAAAAAAAAGAACTTTTCAAGTAAAATCCGCTCAGCAAGTGAAGAAAGGGCAAGTCAGAACGCAAAAGAGGAAGAGCCACTTTCTTATGAGGAAGGGGAAAACTCTGTTGAATGTGAGAGGAAAAAACAAAAAGCAGCTGTTTCCTCTGAAGAGATCGATGATATCCTGGAACAAGGACATGCTCTAATTGATGATTAAATCAACTATACTCAAACAACTTGGAAAATTGGTTTTTAACTTCACCTCGCGCCTGGCTTATAAAACGCTGTTGCTAGATGAAGGTAAAAACCAGTTTTTCAAATTATTTGAGTATAGGTTTCCCTATCTTTTGGTTTTTCTTTTGGCGACAAAGATCTCATTTGCTCAAACAATTGAGGAGAAAAAAAAATCCTATCAGATGGAGAAAGGGGGAAATGAGCTTGGCGTTTTTTTATATCAACTCAATCAGAAGCTAAAGATTCTCCGTCAACAGTTACAAGGTAGATACGAAAGAGTGAATCTTCTCTTTGAGAAAGGGGAAAAAGAAGAGGAATATCACGCTCTTCTCAAAGAGGTAAAAGAACTTAGGAGCGAAATCTCTCTTTTAGAAAACAAATGGCATGACTTAGCTGTTGAAGAGACAAAGCGGGAAGATGAGGGATATGCGATCTGGGATCAAGAGGAGACTACCCTTTCTCAGCTCATTATGGAGTATGGCTCAAATGATTATCTCTATGTAGTTCCTCCAGAAATTCTTTCCATGAAACTTCACATGCATTCCAATATTCCCATTCCCAGGGAGTCATGGAGCAGTCTTCTGGAAATTATCTTATCTCATAATGGAATCGGAATTAAACAGCTCAACCCTTACGCTCGCCAACTCTATGTTCTTAAGCAAGATCTGATTGCTGTTGATACAATACTCAACAACCAGAAAGCCCTTTCTGACCTTCCTCCTAAATCT
>JACPWA010000103.1 GCA_016191565.1 Simkania negevensis
ATTCAAGTCAGCAAGAGAACCTGTAGTCTTCTGTTTCCATTCTGAAAAATCAATTCTTCGAAAATCTCCAACATTCCATAATAGCTCTGGATGAGGCTCATTTAGAATATTGTAGCCAACAATAGCCGGATGATTTTTTAGTCGCTCTGCTAAAGTCTGCCAAAAACAAGTGGCTTGCTCTTGGTATTTTTCCTGCTGCCAAATACGAAGGTCATCTTGGCCATGATTATTTTGTTTCCATCGCGACCCTGGTAAAGAAAGAAAGGTAAGAACAATTTTGATCTCATTTTTTTGTGCTTGGTTTAGTACGCGCTCTAACGTCTCATAATCCTGATCACATATCCCCTTGAATCTATCAGCATCACCTAACAGAAAATCGCGCTGTGCGCTTTCCCACTTATTCAGGAGCAAGCCTAGCAAATTCAATACCGGCTTCTTTAGCGGCGATAAACCATTCTTCTCTTGGAATTTTATTAAAAAAATTAGCGCCTTTACGCTGGGTTTGCCAGTAGAGTGTTTTGTAATCCGTCGCGAAACTTTCACTATAACAACTGACTAGAAAGAGAGAGAAAAATGTAATGAAAAGATATCTCATAACCCTTTCCAAAGGTAAAAATTAAGGCAAAGGTAACAAAAAAGATGCAATTCTAACCAACATTTCAATATAACTTTTTATTCTTATGAATCAGAAAATCGCCTTGACGAAAAGGTAGAAGAAAACATAACTTATTGTACACAATATACATGCCCAGGTGGTGGAATTGGTAGACACGCCAGACTTAGGATCTGGTGCCGCAAGGTGTGGGGGTTCGAGTCCCTTCCTGGGCAATCTTTGTGTACTGTGTTATCTTTTTGCTCATCGGTTTTTATCTTCAATTTTTCTACCTTCTAAACCCTCGCTTACTTGCCCTCTTCTTGCTGCTATTTCCGCAAGTTTAGCCTGAGCGACTGCATTTACAGAAGTCTCCCCATAGCCCTGCTCTATTTTCTTTTGTTTCCATTGCTGAATGGTGCTATTTTCTCTTTGTTCAACTACGGCAAGAGCTTCCTTTGCCATGTGCTCATGCCTTCGAAAAACAGCTATAGCTTCTTTTGTCTTAGCTTGTAATGCTTGACTATCTGTTTTAAGCAGGGCCATTAGCTCATTGCCTGATTTTTGTATGACCATTTCTGCTGCTTTTAAGGGAAGATATTCTTCCTGAGATAAAGAATTCTGTCCCCAATAAGCTTCGATATCGCTTCTTAGGTGAATAGAAACATCTTGATGAACCGCTACACATTCTGCTGTCATGAACTTTTCTCCTAAAAGATACGATGTTAAAATAAGGGCGAATGTTACCTAAAGAAGGGATTTTAGTCTAGCGACTGCCGTAGAGCTCTTCTCTTTTTTTACTAAGCCAATCAAGGCTGATCTGAATGAGCCTAAGAGTCAACTCTTTATTATCTGGATGAAGATGATCTGTTTCTAAATTAATCACCGTTTTTGGTTCAGGGATAGAATCCTGCAACCGACTAGCGCAGCGCATAGGGATCTGATTATCATAGACTCCATTAACAATGAGAAAATCTCCTTTCATTTGAGATGCATAGCGAAGAGGCTCTATTGGTCTAAAAAGAAAGGCAAAAAGATGAGCAATGGGTGACTTTAGAAAGCTTGGTCCTTTTATATTAGGGCGAAAAATACAGTAGATGCCGGCTCCCCCATAGGCAAGAACACTTGGGCCAAATTGAACCCCTTCTGCTTCCCCTCTTATAAAAGTTACAGGGGTAAAAATGGAACCGAAACTATAGCTCATTAAACAAATGGGCTCCTTTGCAATCCAGCCCTTCTTTTGAAGATAGGCAACCATAGAAAGAAGCTGTGTGGGAACGGCTAAAGCAGCTTGCCTTAGTCCAAAGATATTTTTAAATCCAATAAGAGAGCCAAGCTGTTTAAGTTTCTTTGGATACTCATAAGCGACTAGAGCATAGTTTCCATGCTCTGGAACAAATTTAAGGCTTGACCTTCCAGTGGCTAGTCCACCAATAATTGCTACACAAGGGAGTTTTTCGGTCCGCATCCGTTTAGGAATGCTAATAGAAAAATAAGAGAGCCCTTCTTTTCCACAATCAAGGACTACATCTTCATAAATACGCGTTTCATAGATATCATTTTCTTCATACTGCTTTTCTGAAACCACCTGGTAGTTAATTTCAGCAAAAAGTGAGTAAAAAAATAGAAGGAAAGGGAAAAAATAGAAATTCTTCATATGCTAAACCACAAGGTCTATATTCATTATAGAACTCTTTGTAGCGTAGAAGAGAATTTTTCTCAAGGCAAGCTAGTGCTCTGTAAACTTAATTTTTGCCATTTGGGCTGCGTCAAAGCCCAAATGGCAAAAATTAAGTTTACAGAGCACTAGCTAGGTCTTTTTTCAGGTGATCTATATCGCGCAGAACATGGTCGAGCTTTACCTCTTCTTTTATTGGCTTTGTCATATATTCCCAAAAGATCTTATAATCGTGGAAGACTTTTAATCCAATCTCCTCAGCATATTTAAGCCCTTTAAGAAGATCTTCATTTAATTGACTAGAAAGAAGATCGTTTTTTTCTTCAAACTCTTTACCGAGAGTTTCAAGTTCTTTATGGAGCTGCTGGTCATCTCCAGGATTATTTTGATTTTTAGTGGCAGCTTCAATCTCATTTACCAAAGTATGATAATAGCTTCTTGTTTCAGTAATCCTTTTTTGGTAGCTGCCAATTTGATCTAGCAATTGGCTTAATTCTTTTTTCCTACTTTTCACTGGTGATACTATTTCTTCCTATTTTTGTAGCATTTTTCAGCAAAATCCCAATGAATCACGTCGCGAAACTGCTCAATAAACCTAGGACGCTCATTTCGGTAATCAATGTAATAAGCGTGCTCCCATACGTCTAGAGTAAGGATGGGGTGTTTGCCATGTTTTAGTGGCGTATCAGCATTGCTTAAGGGCATAATCTCTAATTTTCCCTGCGCATCTGTTGCTAGCCAAGCCCAACCTGAGCCAAACAGAGTGGCTGCTGCACTTGAAAACTGCTTTATAAACTCATCAAGACTCTCAAAATCCCTTTGAATAGCGGTGAGCAATTCCCCTTTAGGTTGCTTTCCTCCATTGGGAGACATACAATGCCAAAAGAAGGTATGGTTTACAGCTTGAGCAG
>JACPWA010000028.1 GCA_016191565.1 Simkania negevensis
AGATCGCACTTTTGGAGTTGTGCTTTACCAGGGAACGATTCTTTATGATCAGCACCTTCTTTGGGATAGACAACAAAAGGAAGATTTTGAGGCCTCCCTTTATTACAATCGACTTACTGAAGAGAAAGGAAGACTCCTTTTTAGTCTCGAAATTCTCTCTGCTTATCTCCATCGGTTAGCGCCCCATTTCCCTGAAGAAGTTTTTCTTTTTGCCAATTTTGATGCCTCTTTGATCGAGCAGAAAAGCATTTTGGCCTATTTGCTTTCTAAGGAGCACTTTCCTCACGTCTACCTCGGGATAAAAAATGCAAAAGCCCCCTTAGGAATCCTTCGCTGGGAAGGAGGAGCCACGCGAGGGGGATTTCTAGGCGGTAGAGCTTTGAAGGAACTTGAAAAAGAGGAAGTAAAAGTAGGGGTAGTCCTTCCTCTTCTTTCTTTGGTAGAAGAAAGTCTTTTAGAAAAGGTTGAAAAGATTTTTACTCGGTTAAATGAACCAAAAATTTCTTACCGAGTCATAGAAGAGCCTTTTTTGACAGAGAATTGGGACGGGCTTGATACCCTTTTGGTTTTTCCTGAATACCTTTCTTCTCATGGAAAGCGCAAGCTTCAAGGATTTATTGCCGCAGGAGGAAAGGTTCTAACAGCAAAAGAGATAGATCGGGGCAGAGGGATTTGAACCCCCGACTTTCTGCTCCCAAAGCAGACGCGCTAGCCAGACTGCGCTATACCCCGAAACGTATAGACTGGAACACATGGTAGAATGGGAGAGCTTTTAATTGCAAATCTCTTTTTGTCGATATCATTGCAGAAAAACTTGGTGGTTCACATCTTTTTTTTTACGTGATATGAAAGAAAAAAGAAGCAAATAATAAAAAGGATCTTTCCATGGTCACATTTAAAGAATGTAGAGCAATTCAAGAGCTAGAAGAATTATCCAAAAAACCGATCGATCTAACCAAAGAGAAGAGTTTTTCTTCTAAAAGAATCCAAGAGTTTAAGAAAGAAGCTTTGGGTTTGACTCTTTTTTATGCAGCAGAAAGGATAACAGAAGAAGTAATAGATGCGCTTTTTGCTCTTGCTAAGGAGAGGAAGGTTCTTACTCAGATGCGAGAGATGCAACAGGGGGAGGTGATTAATAAAATTGAGGGATTTGAATCAGAAAATCGCTCTGTTTTGCATACTGCCATGCGCGATTTTTTTGACCACAGGATAGAATCTGAAGCGGCAAAACAAGCTGCTACTCTTGCTTATAAGGAACTTGAAAAACTTAAAAACTTTCTTGATGAGGTTGAAAAACAAGCATTTACCGACCTTATTCAAGTGGGAATTGGCGGGTCAGAACTTGGCCCTAAAGCAATCTATCTCGCTCTAGAAGCTTTTAAGAAAAAAGAGAAAAAAATCCACTTTATTTCGAATGTGGATCCTGATGACACTGCCCATGTTCTCAACACCATAGATCTTAGTAAAACTTTAGTAGTAGTCGTGTCTAAGTCGGGCACCACTTTAGAAACTCTGACCAACGAACAGATCATTCGAAAAAAGTTCCTTGAGAAGGGGCTTTCGCCTAATCGTCATTTCATTGCAGTAACCGGGGAGGGGAGTCCCATGGACAATCCTGAGGATTACTGCGCCTCTTTTTATATTTGGGACTACGTAGGAGGGCGCTATTCTGTTACCTCAATGGTAGGCTGTGTCACCCTTGCTTTTGCTCTAGGCATGGAGAAACTTCTTGAGTTTTTACGAGGAGCAAGCGCTATGGATAAAGTAGCCTTGCAGGAGGATCCCAAAAATAATCTTCCCCTTTTTTCTGCTTTACTGGGAATCTGGAATCACAACTTTTTACATTATCCTACCTGTGCCATCATTCCTTACTCTCAGGCGCTTCTCCGCTTTCCTGCTCATCTCCAACAACTCGATATGGAATCAAATGGAAAAAGGATCGATAAAAAAGGACAAGAGGTTGACTTCTGGACAGGGCCGATTATCTGGGGAGAGGTAGGAACTAATGGTCAGCACTCTTTTTATCAGCTCCTTCATCAAGGAAGCTACGTGGTGCCGATTGAGTTTATTGGTTTTCATGAGGCGCAATATCCACTCGAAACAGAGTTTGAAGGGACTTCTTCC
>JACPWA010000029.1 GCA_016191565.1 Simkania negevensis
ATTCGATCATTGTCAGAGTGCTGACCAACAGCTATGCGATCTGCGATCTTAAACCCACATTCATGTACTAATTTTTCGAAGCCCGCTTCTGAATAATACGTGTTGGTTACTACATCGCGGTCTTGTTGCTCTTTTAAGAAAGAGGAGAGTGAATCGGGACAGGGGGAAGGAGCTTTAAATGTTATCCCTCCGTCAAATGGCTCTTCTTTAAACCCTTTAGCAGAGAGACTTGCTTTAGCTTTATTCCTCTCAAACATTTGACCTTTTGGGATAGCAAGGCTTACTACTAAGGCAGAATTTTTATCTTTAAAAGTCTTTCGAGTTTCTGTGAGAAACTTTTTTGCATGTTGTGGCTCAAGAACTGGAATAACTCGAAGAGCAAGGGTAAGTTGTTTACTGAAGGAAAGACCAAGAGAACTAAACTGAGGAGGGTAAAGAGCATTGCCAAGATAGAACCGGACAAATTTTTCAGGAAGTCCAATAAAGTCAGCTGCAGTTTGGGCTAAGTTAAGAGCTACAAAATTAACATCGGTACCCACACATCCTGCTACACTTTTTCCATTTAGGTAAGCATGGTAAAGTAGGTTAATTAAGTTTTCACCAGACCAACATCCGACTTCATGTAAAATCGTGTTTGCGTCGAGGTAAGGAGTAGCTAGAAGAAAAGCACCTAAGGCATCTTCTTGAGATGTAAAATAAATGAAATTTTGGGGGTCGCTGATTTTTTTAGGGATAGATGTTTTTCCCTGTTTTAAAATGTAAGAGATGCGATCTTGATTAAAGTCTACTTTTTCTTGCGAACGGGTAAACGGACGAGAAGGAGTTCCCATAGACCATGCAAGATCTGAGTGAGTGGTAATAAAATCTTCACGTTGAAATTCTTCAAATAAATTAGCCCCTTTTAAAAGGTTTCTATCACCGAGAGAAAAAAGAGCTATAACGTTTGCATCTACATCGTCTTTATCGAAAATCGGAAACGGATAAGAGCGCGCTTGTAAAGCTTCTCCTAACTGACTCCAATTTGCTTCGATATCCCCTTCTACATAGGTTTTTTTGAAATGCAATAAGCAAAAGCGAAGATAATGATCAATAAGTTTCTGAGTTTTCTCTTTATTTGTTGAGGTTTGAAGATAAAGATAACGTGCTTTCCCTTTTTCTAAGGAAGAAGCAAGAGGAGATGAAGTAGAAGAAAAGGTAGAAACCCGATAGTTTTTGGTAACTTGAGGAACCTGAGATTGCATATAGAGATTTTTTGCAAGTGCATTTATCTTCTCTCCTCCTAATATTATAGCCTTAACTTCTTATTTACCTGACTCTACTTTTGATACACTTGAAAGTCGCAATTCTATGCGTTGGTTCTGTGCATATATTTCTTGGTTCTGTGCGCGTATTTTCTTCATTTCATTAAGCACTTCAGTAAACAACTTTTGCAAAGGCAATATCTCTTCTTTATTTCCTAATTCTTCGACCTTCTTTAGAGAAAACATAGGGTATTGACTCTTATTAAAGCGCTCCAAATTCTTAAAGAAATGTTCATGCCCTTCTTCACCAGGCATCGGAAGTTGTGAAGGAGCAGGTCCTACCATCCCTAGCTTTTGAGAGTCACTTGAATGCCATCTTTTCATTACTTCTGGCAAATTTTTTGATAGTAGCTGAGCCTGTGACCCACCACTAGAAAAAGAAGCCCTTACACCAGTACGTAGCATAGTTCCTATTGAAGCAGCCATTTTATCCTCCGCGGTTAAATGGTTTTGAAAATAAGATAGCCTGCTTAGGGAAATGTTGTCAAACTTATGTTAAGTTTAGTCTAGGAAGCGGCCTATCCAACTTTCCAACAAATACATCTCAGTCCTTATCACTCATCAATTTTAGTTTAGGCGGAAGAAAAGAAT
>JACPWA010000151.1 GCA_016191565.1 Simkania negevensis
ATCTCCCTTTTTTCTTCCTTTTGAGGAGAAAAAAATTGAAAAAGCAGAACTTGCTGTGGTATTCGCCTTTCCTAAGACAGAGGAAAAAAAGGAGATCGACGTACAACTTGCCCTCCGCCTCCCTACTAGGTCAAAGCCTCTTCATATTCCGGATATAGAATTATTTTTAGAAGCTATTCGTTACCAAGAACCTCAATTTTTGGGAGGGAAAAAACATCTTTTTTCTCTGGATTCTTTTAGCGAAGGGGAAAGAAAAATTGCTCGTTTTATCATTGATCATGCAGTTATTCCTCCTAAAAAGGGAAATGAGCGGGGGAATAAAACAGCTAGTATTGATAGAAAAGTTTTTGGGATGATTTTAGCAGAAGCGCAAGAGGTAGCCTCTGAAGAGCTTTCTAAAAAAGGATGGAACTCTCAAGAGGATGCTCTTCCCATCCTCCCTTCCCTATATGAAGAAAACCTAGAGTCATCCATCTCTTTTTCTAAGATGCCGGCACAATTTAAAATGGATTTAGAGTATCTCCATACTCCTGCTTCTAAAATTTTAGTGAATCCTGTTCTCCTCATCGACCAGAAAAGTCTCGCTCTGGAGGAGGCGCATTTCTTTGAGTGTGCCAAACCAGGGATTATCTATAACCATGTGTATTACCGGTTTTCTCCAGACATTACCCGCCAACATCTCCGCTGCCTTCTTTCGATCCGGGATATGACTATACCAGAGCCTCTTTTCGGAACTTTTGTAGAAAATGCTTTGCCAGAGCTTTCCCGGTTTGCTTCGATCGATGCTCAAGGGGTCACGGAAAAATTTACAACCCTTCCCTATGCGGGTTCAATGGAAGCAATTTGTGATCTTTCCTTTCTGAATGGAGAGCTCGAAGCTACCCTTTGCTTTAGATATGACAAATACATGATTCCTGCAGCATCTAAACAGTTAAAATTTGAAGACATTAACTCGTTTGTCACCCCAGAAGGGATCGTCGCTAGAAACCTTGTGGAAGAGCAAAAGGTCATTGAAGATCTCTTCCGCGATTTTATATTTGATCAGAGAAGTCAGACTTTTGTAGCCAAGTCGGAGAAAAAAATCATTGAGTTTATGACCGATGTGATTCCTCGGAATCAAGAGAAAGTAAAGTTCAACTGTCCGCAAAACCTCCTCGATCAATTTATTTATGATCAGACCAAGTTTACTGTAAACCTCACCCATACTGATCGGATGGATATTTATAACATTGAGTTGCAGGTCAACGGTTCTCTAAAAGGGGTCACTATCGACCAGGTATGGGATTGTTTTATTTCAAGGAGAGCTTATCTAGAGCTCGATTCTCCCCGCTCCAGAGAAGGGAAGCAAAAGGAGAAAAAGGGAAAATTTTCGAAAATTTTAGTTCTTAACCTTGATGAGATTGGAGCTGTCATTCAACTTTTTGACGAGCTGGGAATTGAAAAACTTGACAATTATAAAGTCGAGCGCCCCCTTTGGAGCTTAGCCAATATCGATGAAACCAATTTCCAAGGGCTTCCTGTTGTTTTTACGATGAGCAAGCGCTTAGATGAAATCCGCAAGCAGATGTTGGGAGAAAAGAGCTTAGAATTCTCGCCCATTCCAAAACAAATCAAGGCTACCTTGCGTAACTACCAGATCGAGGGGGTTTATTGGCTTGAAAGACTCCGTACCATGTATTTAAATGGAATTCTCGCCGATGATATGGGGCTTGGTAAAACACTGCAAGCGATTATTACCTTTACTCAGCACCTAGAAAAAGCAAAAAGAGGGCCTGTTCTTGTGGTCTGCCCTACTTCCCTCCTTTATAATTGGCAGGAGGAGTGCCATAAATTTAATCCCAATCTTCAGGTACTGGTGATCGATGGAATGCCGGGACAAAGGAAAAAATTAATCTCCAAGAGCAAAGAATATGATGTGATCATTACCTCTTATAGTTTATTGCAAAAAGATGTCGAGATCTACGGAAGTACCCTTTTCTCCTATATGATCCTCGATGAAGCGCAACATATCAAGAATAGGGGAACCAGAAATGCAAAATCGGTCAAACTTATTAAAGCAGAGCATCGACTTATTCTCTCAGGAACTCCGATTGAAAACTCTCTCGATGAGCTTTGGAGTCTTTTCGACTTTCTCATGCCAGGATTCCTCGGAACATATGAGAGATTTATGGAGAAGTATATAAAAGTAGCAGGAGAAGAACAGGTGAAGAATCTCACCTATCTTCGGAAAAAAGTGGCCCCTTTCATCTTGCGCAGGATGAAGGCAGATGTCTTAAAAGATCTTCCTCCTGTAACAGAGAACCTTTATCACTGCCAGCTTACTGATATGCAACGGGAACTCTATCGTTCGTATGCAGCATCAGCACGCGACGAACTAGTAAAACTTGTTGAAAGAGATGGATTTGATAAAGTGCAGATCCACGTTCTTGCTACTCTTACCCGTTTAAAACAAATCTGCTGTCATCCAGCGATTTTTGCCAAAGAGAAAGCAGAAATGGGAGATTCCGCTAAATATGACATGCTTATCGAGCTTCTCCAAACCCTCATCGAGGGGAGCCATAAAACGGTGATTTTTTCTCAATATACGAGAATGCTCCAGATCATGAGAGAGGATTTTGAGCATAGGGGAATCCGTTTTTCCTATCTTGATGGCTCAAGTAAGAATCGCTTGGAGACTGTGAAACACTTTAACGAGGATGAAGCGATCTCAGTTTTTCTGGTCTCTTTAAAAGCCGGAGGTACAGGGCTTAATCTGATTGGTGCTGATACGGTGATCCACTATGACATGTGGTGGAACCCTGCTGTGGAAAATCAAGCGACTGACCGGGTCTATCGGATCGGACAAAAGCAGTCAGTTTCTGTCTATAAATATGATGAAAGATTGAGCCATATCGACTTTATAGTTTAAGCGAAGTAAAGGGAAACAGAAATGAAATTTAAAGCGCAAACAGCAGGAAGCTTCTTTAAAAGACTTAAAGGACAATTTCGAGGTAGTTTTTCTAAGCTCACAGGGATCTTTTCTAGTGATATTGGGATCGATCTCGGTACAGCTAATACCCTCGTGTACGTGAGAGGAAAGGGGATTGTTCTTGCAGAGCCCTCTGTAGTTGCTGTTGACTCTGTCACGAGTGAAGTGCTTGCTATCGGTCATAAAGCGAAAGCGATGCTTGGAAAAACCCCTCGTAGAATTCATGCAGTGCGCCCCATGAAAGATGGAGTGATCGCCGATTTTGAGATTACAGAAGGATTCTTGAAAGCTTTAATTGCCCGTGTTACCCCTTCCCGAAGCCTCTTTCGCCCTAAGATCCTGATTGCGGTTCCTTCTGGAATTACTGGAGTAGAAAAACGGGCTGTAGAAGATTCTGCTCTTCGAGCTGGAGCGCAGGAAGTGATTTTGATTGAGGAGCCCATGGCCGCTGCTATCGGAGTTGATCTTCCCGTTCACGAGCCCTCTGCAAATATGATTATCGATATCGGAGGTGGAACAACAGAGATTGCTATCATCTCTTTAGGTGGAATTGTAGAGTCAAGGTCTCTTAGGATTGCCGGAGATGAATTTGACGAATGCATCATTAACTACATGAGACGTACCTATAATTTAATGATTGGACCGAGGACAGCTGAAGAGATCAAAATGACGATCGGATCAGCCTACCCTCTTGGAGAAGAGGAGCTAGAAATGGAAGTCAAAGGAAGAGATCAGGTAGCTGGCCTTCCAATGCGCAAAAAGATTAATTCTGTAGAAATTCGGGAATGTTTAGCAGAGCCGATTCAACAAATCATTGAAAGTGTCAAAGCCACCTTGGAAAAATGCCCTCCTGAGCTTGCAGCCGATTTAGTGCAACAGGGGATGGTCCTTACCGGTGGAGGAGCTCTCATCAAAGGGCTCGATAAGATCTTTATCAAAGAAACGGGCCTCCCTGTCATCGTAGCTCCTAATCCTCTCCTTGCCGTCTGCTTAGGGACAGGCAAAGCTCTCGAATACCTCGATAAGATCAAGAATAACAAGTATTGATCTCTGCCAATCCTCTGTCTTTTCTTTTCTATGTAAGCTGGTGCTTCATTTCAAAAGTTTTTTAATAGACTTCTTGCACAACCTCCTTTATTCGCTAAAATCGTTCTTTCTACGCAGTTTTGTTTTTCTGTTAAGTCGCCTACCCATTTGGGTATGTCTCGTAACAGAAAACAAAAGTACACAGAAATCATCGATTTTTTCAAACAAAGTAAGTTGTGCAAGAAGTCTATTAAAAACTTTTGAAATGAAGCACTAGTTTAAAAAAATGAATCATGAACAATAAGAGAAAGCTTACGTGTAGTAAATCTTTCGACAAAAATGTCCTCGTCTCCTATAAAAATACAAGCAATCTCAGCACCAGGGAAAGTAAATTTAAGCTCCCAAAATCTTATTCCCTCTTCTTGAAAATCAGACATAACTAGTCTCGTCTGAAGAGGAGTAGCAGGAAAGTATACCTGTGGGTGGTTTAATGCTTGCATGACGATTCCTCTCATCAGAAATACCACACGAAGGAAAGGGAACAATCTAGTAGGATGATAAAAATCAAGGGGATAAAAAAAACAAGGCATTAAAGGTGCTGGAAGATTAGATACTATACGTGCCATAATGACTCTCCTCTTTTGAACATTAAGATTTGATAAAAATCGTAGTCCTTACCGAAAATTAAAACAAAGCATTTTTTTGTAATCGCTTTCTAGTTGCGCGATTTCATTAAAAGTGAGATAGCGAAAGTAACAAGTCAAAGGTTTCATTAGACTTCTTTCGAAACTCGCTTTGTTTGGAAAAATGGCGAGTTTTAAACAGGTCTTAAAAACGATTTTGAAGACAATGTGGGCACACATGGCTGAAACAATCGGTTTTTAGAGATGGCAAAAATCGTTGTTTTGGCAAATAAATGGAGTTTCGAAAGGAGTCTATTGTGAGTTCTTACAGTAC
>JACPWA010000152.1 GCA_016191565.1 Simkania negevensis
AATAGCGCGACCTTTAGCGGCTACCAAATTCATAGAGGGTAAATGTAGTGGGACAAAAAAAATTCAAGCCGTTGTTAATTAGATGGATACTAAATATATATGCGGAAGTCAGGTGTATCAAGTTCTAGATGTCCTGCTTTCTTATTAAAAATATGACCAATTGTAGATGGATCATCGCGCAACTTTGGAGGTTGCCAATTTGAGCCAATATCACTAGCATATAGAAAAGCAAACGAAAAAAAGAAAACGAGAAGAAGTTTTTTAACCATAAGCTGCCTCTAAAAAATTTAATTATATGCATCTTACACCAGGACAGTATTTTTTAGAAAAAAATTTTGGAGTTATGCCGTGAAAAGAAGATTTATAATTGAAAACGGCTTCCAGATAGTCATGCTTTTTTTTATAAGCTTATGGGAAATAATAAAACCAAAGATGATTTCGCTTAATCTAATTAACTCGGAAATTAAATATATAGAGGCTGAGAAAGATACTTTAAGAGCTGCAACCGAAAAAGATCAGCTCCACGCATTAAACACTCTTTTCTTTCATATTGCATGTATGGGCTCTGATTGTTCGTCAGAATTTAGCGAAGTATTAGTCAAGGTTCTTGGAATTCCTAAAGAAAAACAAGCCGGCATAATCGTAACAGAGGAGCAGCTTTTTTCCGTGGCTGAGGAATTCTGCAAGCTTCATCACGAACGATTTGATCATAAGCTTGGATACACCCTTGACTTACTCGAAGAAATGAGAAAACACCCAGAGAAGCATAAAGAGGAATGGGCTCTTTGGGAAAAAGCGATCACAGATGTGACTGAGAAGGGATTACAGTCAGCAGGAGAGTTTGATCTGGATTGGTAGTTAATGCTTATCTAAGGATGGAGTTATGGAAAGAAGGTTTATAATTGAAGATGGCTTTCAGATCGTCATGATCTTTTTCGAATACTTGTGGGAACTTGTTAAACCACGTATGGTTAGTCTTAGATTAATCACGTCTAAGATCCATTACACAGATATAGGAAAACTGGCAACACAACCAGATGAACTATTAACAATTTATGAACTTTTTTTTGAAGTTGCATGTTTAGGTTTTGACTGTATTGGAGAATTTAGCAGGATTTTAACCAAAGTCTTAGGTATCCCTAAAGAAAAGCAAGCCAGCATAATCGTAACAGAAGAGCAGCTCTTTTCCATTGCTGAAGAGTTTTGCAAGCTTCATCATGAACGATTTGATCATAAGCTTGGGTATACCCTTGACTTACTCGAAGACCTGAGAAAACACCCAGAGAAGCATAAAGAGGAATGGGCTCTTTGGGAAAAAGCGATCACAGATGTGACTGAGAAGGGATTACAGTCAGCAGGAGAGTTTGACCTGGATTGGTAGTTTCTAATGTCTGCATCTGCTGACGTCGTTATGGAATAAGATAATGCAGCAATTCCTATGAAAAAGTTTTCCTCTCAAAAAATCAGCGATTTTGCAAATTTTTTTTTCACAAACCTTCATTTTTTTAGCAAAAACAATCAAGCAATTCAGCCTGAACGACTCTTTTTAGCGAAAACTGCTGAAGATATTGAATAAATATTTATTTTTTTTAATCTGGTACGCTATATTTATTTTCAATCCTCTCCTACTCAAGCGAAGGTAGCACATGTTTCATACTCTTTTCCTGTTCCTTTTATTTGTAGTTTCTTTTCCTCTTATGGCAAGCTCTTCTAATTGGAGCTTGTGGGATAAGCCCAAAGCAACGCAATTTGAATGCATATACAACTGCGGCAAGTGGGGCAGCGCATCTATTCGCGAGGTAGAATGGCATTTTGTCCTGGCTCTTTGGGACTATCAGAGAATTATTGAGCTATCTGCTGGGAGCCAACCTTACCCCTATCTACCTAATAACTCCATAGTAGAGAACGTGGACGTCTCGTGTAGTGATGGCGGGATGAGCAGCCGTACTTGTTACTCCTTCCCTTTTTACACAGGAAATCCCTATTTCATTAACCTTCCACCCCCTCCCAAGCAGATGGACCCTGTTTGGTACAAGAAACTACGCACATGCCCCTTTTGGCCTAGTAAGAATATCTCTAGAGATCACGTTAATGTAGGGATAGATTTCCCTTTTCCTTTTCTTTATAGCGCTACCGATTGGGTGATCATTGACCATGAGGATCAAAGTAGCCGCCAGCTTCTTGGTAGAGGATTTAAAAAAAGCTGGTACATTGCAGATAATCCAAATGATAGAGGAGGAGACTCCGTTAGTAAGAAGTCCTTGAGAGGAGGATATTCTGATTCTATGGACCCGCGGATGTATTGCTATTACCTTTGCTGGGAATGGGACTGGAGCGACGGCTTTGAGTTGTCTAATTACAAAGATCTTTTAGATGCATGCTATGCTCTAAAAGAAACAGTAAATAAATATGTTTCTTGCTTTGCCATATCGAATGAAGGGACCCTTCGAGTGTTAGAAGAGACTCTAGAAAGCCTCGATGTATTATGCAATGAACTAACTGAATCCATTTCCCAGAATAGCTCTGAGATACAAAAGCTGATACAAAAGAGAGCAGGTGCAAAGGCGCTGCAGGAACAGCGTGATCATCTTAAAAAGCAGGAGGAGAGATTAAATCGCTTTTCTAAAGATTCATTAATAGTTAGAGCGCAAGTCGGTTATTTTCAGAACCAAATTGCAGGGTGGAATGGCGGGTTGTCAATCAGTCCCATGCGCCTTTCCCTAGAAAAACACTTAGAAGATTGCCAAGAAACGTTCAAAAACATTCACCACCGATGTGCTGAAAAACATGAAGCACCCTCAGCTTTTTACCATAAGGCCTTATTTTCCTTTGAAAGCGGGATGGCTATGGAATGCCTTAGTGATTTAAAATGCCTTTTTGAAAGGATTGATATGGATCTTCTTGATAAAACACTTCATTCCTCTATCTTTTTGAAAAAGGGGCAATCTGAATCTGAAGTTGGTCTCTACAATGAAGCTATTTTGAGCTTAGGAAGAGCTATAGAAAATAGCTCTTCCTCCAACCTTAGTGAGATCTATCTTGAAAGAGCCATTGCTTATTTTGAAACAGGAAACTTAGAAGAAGCGATTCAAGACTTTAAGAGATCTAATATTCAAAACAAAGATTTAAATATAGAAAACGGATATCTTTTTTCCTTAGGTTTAGTAGAGGGAACCCTTCAAGGAGGAATGGAAGGGTTGGTTAATTTCTTTCCTTCTCTTCTCGATACAGCCTCTGGTCTAGGCCATGGGATTTGGGCTTTTGCAGAATCTCCTATAGAATGCACCAAAGAGTTTTATCAAGGGGTAAAAGACTGCGTTGCATTTCTAAAGGAACACCCTCCGGCTCAAGCGCTAGGAGCGATCATCCCAGAACTCGGAGATCTCATGCACAATTGGGATCATCTCAACTTACGGCAACAAGGAGAGAAAATAGGTCTTGTTATTGGAAAATATGGGATTGATATTTTTCTCACCAGAGGGGCAGTCAAAGGTGTTAAAGCCTACCGGGACTTAAGAAAAGCTAATGCAACCCTAACCCTTCGGCATATGGCCAGTTCTCCAGAATTTGCTATCAAAGTAGAGCAAGCCTCAAAAAACTGGTGGCGCCAAACCTCAAAACAGATTGAGCAGCTTAAAAAAGGGAAAGATCTCGATGCTAACCTTTACAAAGCTTTTAGAAAGCAAGTCCTCACCGAGGTCCAGGTAAGAAAGATCCTCCATAAAGCAGGGTATAAGACGTTTCCTAGACCTAAAGGAATCCCCCAGGATTGGACTGTGCGTATATCTCAAAAAGGTGGAGGAATAGTCTATCAACATAAAAATAACCAATTTTATGTAAGGGTTTCTCCAGGAAATCCCACAAGTCCAAACTATGTACAGCAACACCCCTATGTTGTGCATGTTACTGATAAAGGATGTTTGAATAAGGATGGAAAATTAGTTAGATCAAGAGATGTAGAAGCGCATATACCCTTGGACCAGTATGATTTTGAAAAATTATCAAAGATGGTGCCTCCGCATGACTAAAAGGGATCCCTATTTAGACGTTTTTCGTGAAGGTGTGTTAGAGGCACTTTTTAATGAAGAATTACAAGAAGAAGCTTGGGGTCGTGGAATCTGGAAAAGATACGTAGATTATAGTGAAATAATCATGAGCTTCATGGAAATTTGTGAAATAGTTTTAGAAAATGCAGAGCAATATGGTATGACTAATGAGCAAAAAAGACTGTTGCAAAAGCTCCATGACCTTGTAGAAGCTTACGACGAAACCGTTCCTAGCCCTCCAGATGCTGAATACCACAAAAAAATTCTATCAGATCCTCGTTGGCATGAGATTCGCAACTTTGCCAGGCAAGTTTATGAAACTTTAGGGGGTGATCCTCATTCATAATGAGTACACAGCATAAGATAGGCTTAAAGAAAAACATCTTCAAGCGTTTTCTAGATAATTCCTTAAAATACCTTGCCGATCCGAAATATCAGGAGTCAGTGCGGATTAAAGGGCAAGGAAAGGTACCCAGCTCCTTTGGAAAGTCTATGTGCTGTTTTTTTGACGACTATGGGGGTATGTTCGAAGAAATGCAGGATGAAAAGTGGATTGAATATGGGATAGACCAAAAACTTCTCATGAACTTCTATAGAGAACTAAATGACTTTCTGCAAGGACACCCTAGCCAGGTCTCTCGTTCCTTGAAACAGGTATCTCAGATTCTACAAGGTCCTAATGGGGAGCACATCCAACAGCTCGCTAAAGAAAACCTGATATTGCAACCTTTTTCTAAACACTTAGAACACAAATTTTCTATCCACTTGCATCGTCCTCGCGAGCCCTTTTGGGGCTCACGAGCGATGTCTTCGTGGTTTTTGGTTACCCTATT